>JASJCY010000105.1 GCA_030065825.1 Nostocaceae cyanobacterium
GTCGAATTTAAGCGATCGCTCACCCAAAATCTAATTCCAATGGTTACCAAGGAACTCCAACCACAACTGGAAGCGACTCTAAACCTTACACTGCAAACCATGCAGATGGGGTTAACTTCTTCAATGGTTGCGGGTGATATTGCCCCTGGGGTTAAAGATAAGGAGGTGAAAAGGGGATTTGGTAATTTGGTTATTTCCCAAACTGCTGCTTACGGTTGTAGGTTATTGTTTAAGGAATTGAAAAAGGTTGTAGTCTAATTGTTAACCCCCCCGCAATGGGGGGTTATTTTGATAACTACTGCCTAGCTAAAGTGAAAATTTGTTTATTAAATTTACCGATTCCACAGATCCTGATGAGTGCAAGAGGATTATCCGGGAAGCTGGTCTTACCATTAAAGAGGAAGTGAGCTATGCTGCGAATGCTTTCTTTGTTGCTGCTCCTGAAGGAACAGGAGAACAGGTATTTGAAATCGCCTTATCTCTAATCAATCGGGATGATGTAGAGTACTGTCATCCAGAAATAGTTAGGAAACGTGGGTTTCGTGCGATCGCATCGCAACAATGGCATTTAAAATCCACAACCGTTAATGGAATTGCTATTTCTGCGAGTGCTAACGTAGAAGCTGCTCATCAAATTACCCTAGGAGAAGGCATCACTATTGCCATTATTGACGATGGTGTTGACATCGACCATCCTGAGTTTAGCAGTTCGGGTAAAGTAGTTGCACCGAGAGATGCTACGCAAAATAGCAATGATCCACGTCCGAAAGATGATGGTTGGTGGTCAGACGATCACGGCACTGCTTGTGCTGGAGTCTCCTGTGCAGACGGAAACTTTGGAGCTTCTGGAGTTGCTCCGCGAGCAAAACTAATGCCAATTCGACTAACAAGTGGATTAGGTTCTCACCAAGAGGCAAATGCTTTCAAATGGGCTGCTGACAATGGAGCTGATGTTATTTCTTGTAGTTGGGGTCCGCCAGATGGTCGCTGGTATAACCCAAGTGATCCGCTGCATAACCGTAGTGTCCCTCTGGATGCCGACACCAAACTAGCCATTGATTATGCAACCAATCAAGGTCGAGGCGGAAAGGGGTGTGTGGTTTTATTTGCAGCCGGGAATGGCAATGAAAGTGTAGACAACGATGGTTATGCAAGCTATGAGAGGGTGATTGCAGTAGCAGCTTGCAATGAACGAAGTAAACGATGCGTTTATAGTGATTTTGGGAATGCGGTTTGGTGTGCTTTTCCGAGCGGCGACTCAGAGGGTAATGCCTTAGTTCCTAATCCTGCACCTTTAACGACAGGGATCTGGACAACTGACCGCGTGGGTAACCCCGGATATAATCAGGGGTCTCTTGCAGATGGTGATGCTGCAGGCAACTATACCAATAGTTTTGGCGGCACTTCAAGCTCGTGTCCTGGTGCAGCAGGGGTAGCAGCTTTAGTATTAGCTGTTAATCCCAATCTTCGCTGGCAGGAAGTAAAAGATCTGTTTAAGCGTTCTTGTGACAAAATTGACCCTTCAGGTGGTCTATATGATGCTAATGGTTGGAGTAAGTTTTATGGCTATGGTCGGCTCAATGCTCTTACAGCAGTGACTTTAGCTAAACCACAACCTCAGAATAGCGTTGTTGTTGTCCGTAACTGTAATCTAGTGTTACCAGATTTACAAACGGTCAGTGTACAGGTGGAAGTGGGGGAAACTACTCCTGTCGATCATCTTTCTGTAATTGTTGAAATTTTGCATTCATACATTGGTGATTTAATCGTTTCACTAGTACCACCATCAGAACTTGGTCTAAACAAGATCATTCTCCATAACCGTAGTGGTGGAACAACACCCAATTTAAAACAAACATTCGATGCTTTAACTATACCTGCTCTTGCTAATTTCCAAGGCAAAATGGTTAAAGGTACTTGGCAGTTAGAAGTTCAAGACATGGCAGTTCGAGATGAAGGTCTGCTAGTAAAATTTGGGGTTGAACTATTTTTCGCCTAATGTTTTATGAACCTATCCCACTAATAAGAATTGTGCTAAAAAGCTTAAGCTTATTGAAAACTAAAAACGAAAAATCAAGCTTTTCAAGCACATTTGATTCAAATAAGTAAGTATTTTTAGAATAGTGGGATAACTTCATATGAACTAGCCTCCAGTAGACTCAGTAGATCACAAACTTTCGGGAATAAAGGTAAAAATAAGGGTTTGGTGCCATCGTCACTTTTGAAGTATTCAGCATGAGTTTAATAGCACAGACGCGGTAGACGAGCAAAGCGAGGCTTCTCGTAGAGTGCGGCTTGTCGTAAGACATCGCCTAATAGGAGCTAGAGTTATTGGCTGAAATCCTGATTAAAACTTGCTTTCTGGATGCAAGAGTGTTTTGCTGAAATATCCATCTGGCAAGATTTATAAAAAACTTTGTGATCTACTCAGACTTATTCATTTCTTGCGATCATCACATAAAAACGCCCATGCACCCGACTCTATTTGCGGCAGGTGATGGGCAACGTTATCTATAGAGCGATGTTTCCAAAGGGAACCGCGCAAAGCGCCATGTTCCGGAGGAACCGCTACGGGAACTGACAGGGAACAAGCCTTGCGTGATCGCAGTCAAAATTTATCAGGAAATCTTCCAAGTGATTGGAGGAAGCCCGCGCTGTAATCGTAAGATTCAGCGCCGGGAGGATGTCACTGGTATTTCCTCATGGAATAATAAGGTTATTCTTGAACCCAAACTGAAACAGAACCACCGTTACACCAGAACTCACCCCAACCAGCTTCGTTGGTATAAACTGGTTCTTTAATATGTTCTGTGAGGTCGCAGAATTTGGCGTTGGGTTTACCAACTTCCATCCATTTACTACCACCTGGTCCATCACTCATAATTACCGCCATTGCTTTGGGGTGTTGCTCATCTCCTAACCTTGTCCAACCGATAGTATTCCAGTGATCGAAGTAGTCATACTGCGCACCATAAGCAAAGTTTTGACGAGCATAGAGGAATTTGTCAAGTAGCCAGCGATGGGAAGGTAGGACAATTTTGTAACGGTTTCCATCTCTTCCCCAATCCTCATATTCTGCACCATAGTAATCGGCATAAAATACACAGGGATAGCCTTCTGCTCTTAAAAGGATAATAGCATATGCTAGAGGCTTAAACCATGGCTCAACGGGTGCTTCTAGAGCCTGCAAGGGCTGTGAATCATGATTTTCGACAAAAGTGACGGCATGGGTTGGTCGTTGCTGCATCATCGTGTCATCGAGGATACGACGCATGTCATAATTACCACCGGATTTACTGGCGTAATGGAAGTTGTAGTGTAGCGGTACATCAAGCACGGACATTTTCCCAGCAACTGCATCCACATACCAGTGCAGTGTATTGACATCGTTATACCAATATTCACCTACCGCAAACAAATCTTTGCTGGTGTATTTTTCCAAATCGTCCAGCCAGATGGGGAAAAACCAGGCTGAAATATGTTTAATGGCGTCTAAACGGAAGCCATCAACACCTGTGGTATCAAGATACCATTTGCCCCAACGAGTAATTTCTTCTCGCACTTCTTGGGTTTGGAAGTCAACATCGCATCCCATGAGGTAAGCGTAGTTACCTTTTTCTAGGGCAACATAATCATCGAATACTTTACCATCTAGTAAATATATGGTGTTTGGTTCATTGTTGAAATCGTCATAATCCACAGCATCAAAGTGCCACCAATGCCATTCAAAGCCCGAATATTTACCGTTGCGACCGGGGAATGCATAATGGGTGTAAGCTTTAATCTCCCGTGCCCATCCTTTGGGGTTAATGCGATCATCTTGGGAGAAAGGTGTTGCTTTGACTACTTCTGTATCTTCTCCTCCCATTCTGTGGTTGAGGACAGTATCAGCGTAGACTTGCATCCCGCAACTTTGCAATGCTTTAATGGCATCTAGGTATTGTTGGCGATCGCCATACTTGGTGCGAACTGTTCCTTTTTGCTCAAATTCCCCCAAGTCGTACATATCGTACACTCCATATCCCACATCATAGGTTCCTGCCATGCCTTTATAAGCGGGGGGAAGCCATATGGCGGTAAAACCTGCTTTAGCTAGTTCTGGGGCTTTATTTTTAACCTCATTCCACAGGATTACATCGGGATCGATGTACCAGTGGAAGTATTGCATCATTGTGCCGTTAATGTGGGACATTCTGGCATTTTCTCCTTGATGTTTTAAGGGGGATAGTTATCAATTGCAATCTGAAAATCAGCAAGCTTTTGAAGTTGTATCAAAAGTAGAGGCTGATTGCAAACTTTTGTTCCAACCATGGTTAAATTGGCGTTGCTGAATATAACTATGAATCTGAAATAAAAACCTCACCCCGTCCTACGGACATCCCTTTTTGAACTCGCAACAGAGGGGAAGGGAACCCACTGCTGCGCTATGGTTTGTTGGGTTGTAGCAAGTGGCGTGGTGAGGTGTATTTTGTAAATTCATATTCCAATTCAGCAATGCCGTGCAAGTTATCATTTTTAAGGTACTTGAACTATTGCTTCCTTAAAATAGATTTCATCGATCCAGTGACCGCAATTATTAGACATAGGCGTGAAAAAGAATGTTCCAGACGTAAAATTTTACGTCTGGAACAAGGGTTGTAGCTCACGCATATTTAATTTCCACGCCTATGTCTATTGTTGTGTTATGTATTTTCATATAGGGGGCTAAATCTCTTCAAATATACGGAACCAGAAGCTGAAGAAAAACAAAAATAAAAATATACTGTTAGAGTTTAGTATTGGTGATTCGAGAGCATGATTAAATCGTGAAATTCTTTTTTAAACTTACTTAAACCTGTGCAATTTCAGTAAGTTTTTGTTCCTTGCTTAACAGGCTTTGTAGATGTATACTTAAACTAATGCCAAAAACCAAGGCTTAATTAATCTGGTTTGTAAACCACAGTCGATTCAAAACTGGCAAGCCTGTAAAAAGGTCAAACGGAAGTCCACAGTTTGTTAAATTTGCTCTTAATAATGGATGAACAATGGCTAAAAGCTTCTCTAGGAGAAGACGCCCTATGGGCGTGTACAGAAAACCTTTTTCATAGTAGGCTCGGCTAGAGCCGAATTTACGCCTGTGGACAAGAAGATGCCGACATCCTTGGATAAAGCAGGAAGCAGACCCTCTAAAATTTTCTTTAGTTGAATGACTAGATTTGTAGAAGTTTAGTCAAGTTTTGTGTAGCACAAATCTATGCCAACTCACCAGTTAGCGCTTGGGCGATCGCATAATTTTAGTTAAAAAACGATCAGTTATGGGAATAACCCACGATAATAAAAAATAATTATTTTTTCACGCTTAATTATCAGCCAAATGAGAGATAGTATTAAATATCCACAACCTATTCGCATCGGTGTATTGGGTTTTGGGGGACTGGGACAAGCAGCAGCCAGAGTGCTAGCACCGAAACGGGAAATGATTTTAGTTGCAGCGGCAGACAAAGGTGGCTATGCTTACTCTACAGAAGGTTTAGATGCCCAAGCATGTGCAGCAGCTTACCAATCTCAAGGTTCCGTGGGTTATTTAGAACCAGCAGGTACTTTAAGCAACAATAGCATTCAAGATTTATTGGCTAATAATCACGCCGTCGATGGCTATTTTCTGGCATTACCCAACCTTCCTAATGATTTTATCCCCTCAGTCACCAAGCAGTTTATTCAATCAGGATGGCGTGGAGTATTGGTAGATGCGATTAAGCGCACCAGTGCAGTAGAACAACTCCTGGAAATGAAAGCACAATTGCAAGCTGCAGGAATTACTTACATGACAGGCTGCGGTGCAACACCAGGATTACTTACAGCAGCAGCAGCTTTAGCAGCCCAAAGCTACGCCGAAATCCATAGCGTAGTCATTACCTTTGGGGTAGGAATTGCCAACTGGGAAGCTTACCGTGCTACAGTTCGGGAGGACATTGGTCATATGCCTGGATATACAGTAGAGAAAGCCAGAGCAATGACAGATGCGGAAGTAGAAGCACTGTTAGATAAAACAAATGGCGTGTTGACTCTAGAGAACATGGAACACGCCGATGATGTCATGTTAGAGTTAGCAGGAATAGTAGAACGCGATCGCGTTACCGTTGGTGGTGTAGTGGATACTCGCAATCCCAAAAAGCCTTTGAGTACCAATGTGAAGGTGACGGGACGTACTTTTGAAGGAAAGATTTCCACCCATACCTTTACTTTAGGGGATGAAACCAGTATGGCAGCAAATGTCTGTGGACCTGCATTTGGGTATCTGAAAGCAGGTGTGCAATTACATCAACGGGGCATCCATGGCATATTTACTGCTGCGGAAATTATGCCTCAATTTGTGAGATAGTTTTATCGAGGTTTAAGGATTTATTTTCGTTCCACAAGATAAAAATTGAAGTCCAAATCTGGGAACTAAATCTCCGTAAAGCTTTCAGGGAATTCTTTCTCAAGCGTCTGACAAAAGAGGGTTAAGCAGCTTTTGCCAGACTAGCTTGAATTTTCCCATAGGTATAAGTCTCACCTACAAATATTGGTGTAGAGTAGGTTTCAATCCAAGATTTCGCTCCAGCAGATAAAGCATTTTCAAATGCGTAGACTACTGTACAACTACCAGGAATCACCACCCGGTGACAGTATGTATTTTCACTGCCTGATTTGACTGTAATTGCTGGTACATAATTTCCTTCAACATCCTTCTTCCCAAATAACTTGCTGTTGACGTGGACGTAATTCAAAGTCGGATGTTTAGTCTGCCTCCAAGTTGATTGGGGACCCTTTTTTTTTGTGGTAATTACTGGTAGACCATTCACCAAAGGAATCACCCAAGTCCGACCCACCTTGAAAGCACCATGAACTCTGCCTTCTTGAAGCAGATGTCTGAGACGACGAGGGCTGATTCCTAATAAATTAGCTGCTTGTGTAGTTCCGACCATAAGCCATTGACTCCCCCACTAGGAAGTTTCTCCCTAGAAAACCCTTAGTTTGACGGTACTGTACTCTTATCGGTATAGTACCAAATTTATGCATTTGATAGCTGTTTGTGTAAAAATCCGCAACAATTTTTCGGGGTTCTTAGGTTTCTATATCCACAAGAATGAGTGGTAGTCGATGTTTATTTAAAACAATCTGAACCACATCCTGGCTAAAAAAGTTCTTGTATACAACTTCACTCACAGCAAGGTACAATTTGCCTTCTGGGGCTGTTTTCTCTAAAAGATAGCGGCAGATGTCATACTGACTTAGAGCCTCTTTCAAATCTTGTATTTTTGATGCGCCAATGAAGCTTTTGACTTCAACAACAAGTTTTTGCCCATTTCTTTCAGCCACAATAGGCGTTCAGCTCCAAAATCAGCATACAAAGTTTTTCTTCCAATACCTTCGCCAAGATCCGACACCCTGGAAGGGTGCGGCTATACGGGCAAAGGCTGCCTCCGCAGCCTGTAGGGATTTCAGCCCGCGCAGGCGGGCTTGGCTTATGAGCAAGAGGCTACTCTACGTAGGCGTAAGCCTTCTCGTAGAGTGAAGCCGCTCCGCGTCTACAGCCTGTAGGCGCTTTACAGAATTGGCGAAGGTATATATAGGGATCATCTATGATTACCCAATTGTCTTTAATCAGTGCATTTTTGACTGTGTTATGGATAATGTCTAACTTGGGCATAGTAGGTTAAGTATTTACCTGATAAATTATTTTAGGACTTACGTAAGCGTCACAAAATTATGGCAACTGGCACACATACTTAAATCTCATATCAAACTCTATGTTCTTTGATTCATAGGCATTATAGACAAATCACTCCTATGTGACAGTTCTTAGTAAAATGTGCCAGTTGCGTAAGTCCTGTATTTATCAGCACAAATCTCCTAATATTCTTTTGTTTGATCCTCTAACTTTTTGATGTCTCTTTTCCAGTACAGAAGTTTCTTTTGTCGCTTTCTTAATTTGTCTTCTGTAGGAACTTGAGCAGGTTGTGTACGTGGGTTAGGGTAAATGTTCTTGCTTTCTAACCATTGACGACAGTAATATTGCCAAAGATAGACATGATCGTGTACATCACCACCAAGACGACGGATTTGTTTAACTGATAGTTGATTTTGACCGAAAAGTATCTGTTGATTTTGGGGATTATTGGGAAATAAACGAGTTTCACTCCCTTTACCACGAAAGAATTCTACGACAAACCAGTCACCGAAATCAAAGATACAAATTTCTGTCGGTTCGCTACCATCATTTTTTAAGATATCAACATCTCGTGTTATTTCATTTCCTATAGTATTAAATGTTTTTTCGGGAAGTAAAATCCGAATGCGTTCAAAGCGGTTACTGTAGAAACTCCAAAATTCGCTACGACGTGATAATTGATTAGCTTCAAAGTTTTGTAAATCAATTCTTTGTAAAATCAGGTTAACTAATTTTTGGAAATCACCATAATTAATGGCTCCAATCCATTCTCTTAGTTTTTGTCTTGCTTGTTCTGAAAGTCGATATATTTTCTCTGCATTACTATAATTGTGTTTTACCCATGCAACTAAGGATGGATGTTGACTTGCTACTTCTTGTGATACATGAATCAGCAAATAATTCACAGCATTTACTTGGTGTTCCAAGGATGACATTTCATTCAAGCATCGTAATAGCCAGTTTACCTGTTGATTGGTTGGAAGCTTAAAATCACAAAAATAGGGAACAATATGTTCAATAAAGTTTTTAAAAGCTGGAATCCAAACAGGTAAGTCATTCCTAATTTTATTAATTAATTCACTGGGAGTAAGATTTAATTTGTACGCAATGTGACTTAATTCTCTGTTTGTATTGTTGCTCACAAGTGCGCTGACTATTTTGACACTTAGTAACTGTTGAACGCTTTCTAATTTTAGAAATACATAAAAACATTGAAAGAAAGAAGATGCTAGTGTTGTTTTATCTTGACCACTATAAGTAAGAGCTAAACGCCATAATAACTGACGTTGTAGCCATGAATTATCAGCAGCAAACCTCCAAATTAATGCTGATGTTTCTTTACTGATTTCAGGATTTTTACTATCCCATTCTGATTTACCGGAAATACAATAAATCCATTCCAATTGAGAGATAGTTTCTGGTTTATGTTCTTGGAGTTTCTTGAATATTTCATCTACAGTCTTTACAAAAATTTCTCTCTGAGATAATTGACTGCTAAATTCCAGTAACCTTTTGGGTTGGGGATAAACAGAGTCCTCATTATTATGAGGTGAAGTAAAATTATAATTCATTGATTTTTATTTTGAGATTCATTGAGTTTTTTGGTTAATTCATCACCACGAAATTGAAAGCGGAATAATACTTTACGATCCGCAGGATTATCACGAGTTTTATCAGCTTCAATTTCTCCCCTAACCGCAGCTAAAATTTTCTGACTGAATTTATCTTGTGTAGGAAATTTAATTTCATAGAAAATGAATTTCGCTACAGAGGAAGCCCGAAGAACACTCAATTCCATATTGGTTTTGTAATCTCCTTCAGAACTGGTATGTCCTTCAATCACAACGCGAGTAATTTCATTTTCTATTTCTGGTTTAGAAAAAATCACTTTGCTGTAAACAGGAATAAAATCCCGGAGAAACTCTTTCCCTTGAGGTTTTATTTCTGTACTTCCTTGAGTAAAAAGAATTGATTCCTCAATGCTGATATCCCCAGTTTCTGGATTAACCTTGACATTAATATTATTATTCTTCATCTCTCCAATTACATTCCCAATCACTACCCGTTTGGGTTCGTCTATTTGAGCCAAAGCAGTAATAAAGAGAAGCACAAAAAACATTAACAATCCAGACATTAAATCACCAATGGAAAGATATGTACTTGCGTCATCATCTTCGTGATTCTCTGATTGAGATTCCCATATAAAATTTTGCATTTTAATGATTTCCGTTGAAGTTATTCTGGTTGTTAGTGGCTTTGACTAATACATCAGCAGAATAATATAAGTTTTTACAAACTTGAGTTATTGCAGTATCTGCTTGTTCAAAGAACCTAACGCGAGTATCATCAAAATGATTAGTCCAAGCATTTAATGAATTTTCAAAAGTTTGAGATAATTCCCGATACCCACCTTGAATGTCTCTAACTTGTGTCCCAATTTCACGAGCAATTTCTTGTAATTGTATAAGTCGTTGACTTGAATTTAGTCCTATACCATTTGCAAGTTCACCCACTTCTCTAGTAGTACGACTGATTAAAGTCATATTTGTGTTAACTTCATCAGATAATTCTCTTCTCCTGTTATATTCTTCTTGGAAAACAGTATCTAGGTTATTTACCACACCTGCTAAACCGTCTCTTTGTTTTCCTAAGGTTTCCTCTAAAAGATTATTTTGACGTGTAAAAAAGCTTTGGAGATTTGCTTGATATTCCTCTCTAAATTATGTTAAATCTTCCTGAACTGTCTGACGATAAGCAATCAGAGTTTGGTTTATATTTCCTAAAGTATCAAGGAAGTTATCTTTTGCAGTGTTCATGAGAGAAGATGCTTCATTTCCAGTGGTTTGTAAAAGACTGTTCTGCTCTTTAAAAGCATGATGTGCTTCAGAAAGAATCTTAATCATTCCAGTACGGGTTGCTTGTAGCATCTGCTGTTCAACTTCTGCTCGTTTTTGTAAAGCTTGTTCTAACTCTTCTCTAATTCCTTTAAAAGTTGCAGCAGCATTTTCAGCACTTTCTTGAAATGCAGTTCTTTGTGCTGTCAAAGTCTCAATTAAATTATCACTTGCAGTGTTCATGAGAGAAGATGCTTCATTACCAGTGGTTTGTAAAACATTACTTTGCTCCTGAAAAGTCTGTTGTGCTTGAGAAAGAATCTGAATCATTCCAGTACGAGTTTCTTGTAGCATCTGTTGTTCTGCTGCTGCTCGTTGTTGCAAAGCTTGTTCCAAATCTTCTCTAATTCCGCTAAAAGTTGCAGCAGCATTTTCAGCACTTTCTTGAAACGCAGTTCTTTGTGCTGTCATTCCTTCAATACTTTGATTAACAGCACGATTTATTTCTACTGCTGTTTGTTCTAAAATTCCTCTTGTATCTGTTTGAAATTCACTTAAAGTCTGTCTTAAATCACCAGCAAATTGCTGTAATTGTGTCAAAGTCTCTGTTTGGAAGTTTTGAATTGTAGTGATAGATGTTCCTAAATCTCGATGAAGAGTTAGCACAGCTTCAGATGCTTTGTCCGTTAATTCTGCACTTCTATCGAGTCTATTTGCTATGGGTTCTAATACCTGAATTCGTAAATCTTGAATTAGTTTTTCTAAAACCCTTTGTCCTTGATTCTCTTGTAATTCTCTTATTCTACATTGCTCTTGCTATATAGCTTTTAGTCCTGGTACAAGAATTTCTTGTATTCTTTCACCAACAGCTTGTCCAATTAATTCTGCACTTAGTTGTTTTATTCCAGTTAAATTTTGCGCAACATGATTTAAATTGTGAGCAACTTTTTGTAGAGTATTTACTTCTTAATTTGCTGCTGTCTCCAGAGTAGTGATATTCTCGAATTTTGCCCGTAGACTATCACGTTGACTTTGTTTAATAGAATCAGTGACGAATAAAAAAACTGTAAATATACTACCAGAAGCAAGTCCCATTAATGATGTAGAAAAAGCCGTTGTCATTCCCGCTATTAGTTGCTTAATAGCAGGCATTAATTGTTCAATAGTTCGAGTATCTAAATTGACATTCTGTAGACCTTGTTGAATCCCATAGAAAGTTCACAAAACACCAATCGCAGTACAAAGAGTAGTGACAAAACGAAGAGAACTACGAGGTACAGGACGAGATAAAATAACTGGATATTTAATCAGTACATATTTATTATTTTCTCTTTGAAGTCTGTTCCTCTCATAACTTCCTAAACAATATCTTAACCAATCACGGACTTTATCGTTCCTGGGAGTATTGGGAGTATTGGAATTTGTATCCTTCAACCATTTTCTCAACCATTTAATTGCTTTTCGAGTTGTAAAAAACTTCGCACAATAAAACAATGTAGCACCCAATTCAATGCAAATTGCCAATACTAATACAATGGCTATTACATAGTGAAAAGGAGTATTGTCCCAGATAACATCCCAAATTTTGAGGATATTCATATAGCACCCCTTGTAATTTATATTGATTGTTTAGTAAATTGATGTAATTCTTGTTCTGTGAGAAATTCTTTTGCTACTCTTAACGGAAGATGTTCAGGATATAGGCGATCGCCAATCATTTGCCGTAAACGCAAACTATAAATTTTCTCACCTACTTTATTAGATTCATCCGTATCTTGAACTAGATAAACTTTATCGGGAGCGTATACTCTCAATAAGCGTACCTGTAAACAAGTTTTTAAATCTCGTGTGGAAGTGGAAAGAGGAGAATCATCTCCAAATAAATACTTTGCAGCTTTCCAAGCATGATTAACTGCAACAATTTCTCTGAGTAATTGTTCAATATCTTCTATTTTTTCCATCGGTATGTAGAATTAATGTATTGTTTCCGATGGTTTTATTGTTCCCACAGAAGTATTTAATATAACTTTGATATTCTGAATTTGTGAAAACTCTGAAAAAACAAAGAATAGGATAAATCCACCTTGACTAAAATCAGGTTTATTGAAAATCATTAATGCTGAAAATATAAATTTTGTTTTTAGAAACTTGATTTCTTGGCTTTTGTTGAAAATGGTGTAATATGTCAAAGGGAAGGAAAAGGGAAAAAGGAAGAGGGTTTGAGCGGTTTTATGTTTGTGTTGAAGCTTGCACTCCTACCAAACTTTACTCGTCTTTTACGACGCTTAACCTGTATCCAATTGAGTTGTTAGAAGATTTGTTCAATTTGTTGGGCACACAAACCATTATTGTTTGCATTTCATCAACTAGACCTAGGCGTGAAAAAGAATGTTCCAGACGCGTTAGCAAAGCTCCTCTGAAAGAGGCAACTTCGCGTCTGGAACAAGGGTTCCGGGTAACGCATAATTAATTTCCACGCCTATGTCTACTTCATTCATTGCTGAGCGAAAATAGTTGAGGTTCACGCTTCTAAACCACCGAGTTTTGCAATTAGAGCGTTGTGTATCAAGTTCTCTGAAGCTGCCTAAAGCTATTTGAAGAAAACGAAAATACTCATTGTTACTAGTTCATCCATAACCTGACGCGATGTTTGAAGTAACTAGCTATATTTTAGCACTTCTTCCTTCTTCCGCTCAAACCCTCTTCCTTTTTCCTTGAAGGTCGAAGACCTTCGGTCAGGTAACTAAAATTCATCTCCAGACAACTGTAACTTTATTTATTAATAATTTTAGTCTACTTTAGTAGACTTCGATTATGAGCCTCAGAATTAATTCTGAGGCTTATTTGCTACTCCCTAATTTCTAGTCCCTCTGCTTCCCTTCTATCTTCATCAAACATTAATTCCGGTGTTTGAATTACAAATGGTAAATCAGCTCCTAAAAGACCCCGTTTAATGCGTTCAGGAGTCTCTGGAAAGACTACAAACAGGGGATATATAGTATTAGTTCCCTCGCTTAAAATATGGTTGTAGCGGGGAGGCATTAGCCATTCATAGTCCTTATCTAATAAAACCTGAGTTTGTCGCCATCTTCCCAAAAAATCAGAAAAATCTTCATGGGGACGATGAATAAAAATAAAAATTTCTGCCCCTGTTTTGATTTTCCATTCTGGATCGCACATCAAAATAACTACATCGCAAGACATTTGAGTAGCATTTGATGTATGACGAAGTCGGACAATTGGTAATGGAATGCTGATGATACTTTCATCTGGACGACGCAAACTAGGAATCATTTCTAGATAAGGTCGATGTTGCTTGAGGAGTGCGATCGCCTCCAAATCGTTGCTGTATTCTGCTAAGCAAGCTTCATAGTATGATTTTTGTACAGGCATGATTTTATTAAGTATGAAGTGTGAAGTATGAAGTTTGAAGTATAGCGGTTTTTATATTAATCAAATACATTCAGAGTGAGATGGGAATCCTTTGTTGTTCTAATTTTAGGGATTTGCTTTGTATTGTATTCAATTGAAAACCGCTATATAAACTTTTCATTCTTTATTGTTTATTGTTTATTGTTTATCCTTGTTTTAATTAATTAGTACAGTATGGCGTGAATAAAGCCACTATCTGAAATGGGTAAAAAGCTGAGAAAATGGCATTATTGCTTTTTACTTTTTGATTTTTGCTTTTTACTTTTGCCTTCTTGTACTAACCAAGTTCTTCAAATACCTTAAACATAGGTAGATACATTGCTAACAAAATAGTACCGACCATACCTCCAAGTACCACAATCATAAGTGGTTCTAAAACACTAGTTAATGCTTTGACTGCTTGTTCAACTTCATCTTCATAGAAATCGGCAACTTTCATTAACATGGCATCTAATTCTCCGGTTTCTTCACCGATACTAATCATTTGAATTGCCATGGCTGGAAAAACTTCTTCTTTTTGTAATGCCAGACTAATTACACCTCCTTGTTGAACTTCTGCTCGTGCTTCATCTATGGCATTAGCAACTACTTGATTTCCTGAGGTATCCCGGACAATTTCTAGAGAAGTTAATATCGGTACACCGGAACGAGTTAGAGAACCAAAGGTACGACTAAAACGAGCAACTGAAGATTTTTGGATTAAGTCTCCAAATAAAGGCATTTTGAGGGAAAGACGGTCGATAGTTTGTTTGCCAACTTCAGTTTTATAGTATTGCTGATAAGCAATATTGAATGCAACAAAAGCACCAATTACAACAAGTGCCCGCCAGCTTCTTAAAATCTCACTTACCCCAAGTAAAAACAGGGTTAAACCAGGTAATTCTGTGCCTAATTCTTTAAAAATGTCGGCAAAAATGGGAATTAAAAATACAGTCATTCCCACAAAAATTGCTGTTGCCAAAATACCAACAACAACAGGATAAGAAAGGGCTGATTTAATTTGGTTTTGCAGTCGGGCTACATCTTCTAATAACTTTGCTAAACGATTGAGTACTTCATCCAAAACACCACCTACTTCTCCAGCTTGCACCATACTGACATACAAGCCATCAAAGCAGTCTGGATGTTTACGCATGGCGTCTGAAAGATTAACACCATTTTGCACATCATTACTAATTTCTAAAAGGGCTGCTTTCAGTTTAGGATTTGTACATTGTTCTGATAAAACTCCTAAGCTTCTGACTATGGCTACTCCAGCATTTACCAAAGCAGCAAATTGACGAGAAAAAACAGCTTTATCTTTAACTGTAACCTTGACTAAAGATGTTTGAAATTTTTCAAAATTAAAGTCGGATAAGCCCTTAGATTCTTTTAAATCTTGGACAACAAAACCTTGTTGTCTGAGAGTTGTACGAGCTTCAGATAATGTTTCCGCAGTGATTTTTTCGCTTTTAGAGTTTCCTTGGGAATCTCGAACACGAGCAACGTAGGTAGGCATAAAATCAAGTCAAAATTCAAAATTCAAAAATCAAAAAACCAAAGTCAAAATTATAAACTTATAAATTGGTAATAGGTAATGGACAAAATAATTATTTATTACCCATTACCCATTACCGTTTAACGTGTTTTTCCTGCCTTTACACCAGCTTTTCCAGCACCTGCTTGTGGTGCAGCTGCACCAATTAGTCGTTGAACTTCATCAGGTTTGGAAGTCTTAGACATAGCCGCTTCAAAGGAAATGTTTCCTTGTTTATATAAATCCGCTAAAACCTTTTCTAAGGTTTGCATTCCCAACTTACCTCCAGTTTGAATAGCAGAGTAAATTTGGGATGTTTTACCTTCACGAATTAAGTTAGAAATTGCTGGTGTAATTACCATAATTTCCTGTGCCATTACTCGACCAAATTCACCTGGTTTGGGGTTTTTTCTAGGAACCAAAGTTTGGCTAAATACTGCAACTAAGGAGTTAGATAACTGTACTCTTACTTGTTGTTGTCTTTCTGATGGGAAAACGTCAATCATCCTATCAACGGTTTGGGAAGCAGAACTGGTGTGCAAAGTTCCAAATACTAAGTGTCCAGTTTCCGCAGCACTAATTGCCAAAGAAATTGTTTCTAAATCTCGCATTTCTCCCACCAGAATGATATCTGGATCTTCCCGCAAGGCTGCTTTTAAGGCATTAGCAAAACTTTTAGTATCTTCTCCTAATTGTCGTTGGTGGACGAGACTTTTAATTGGTTCATAAACGAATTCAATGGGGTCTTCTACAGTCAAAATATGTTCGGCACGGGTGCGGTTAATTAAGTCAATCATTGCCGCAAGGGTAGTAGTTTTACCAGAACCCGTAGGACCGGTTACGAGAATTAATCCTCTGGGTTTTTCTGACATTTCTCGTACAACATCAGGTAAACCTAATTTTTCAAAGTTAGGAATTTTAGAACTTAATGCCCGCAAACACGCAGCATAAGCACCACGTTCTTTATAAACGTTGACGCGAAAACGTGCTAATCCTTTTACACCATAAGAACAATCTAATTCCCAGGTTTGTTCTAAAGTTTTACGTTGGGAATTATTCAGCATACTAAAAATTAGCCTTTGACAGCTATCAGTAGACAAAATACCGTATTTATCTTGGGGAGTTAGTTTTCCACTAATACGGAAATAAGGAGGTAAACCTGCGGATAAATGTAAATCTGAACCTCCCTGTTCAATCATGTCTTCCATTAAATCTTCAATCATGAAATCCATATTTTTGCTCCTTTTGTTATTTGTTATTTATTATTTGTTATTTGTTATTTATTATTTGTTATTTGTCATTGGTTATTTGTCATACCTATAAAGAAAAGAAGTTTCGCACTCAAAGAGAGGTTTTGCTTTTGCGTCTAGTGAATTACTAATAACTAATAACTCATAACTCATAACTCATAACTCATAACTCATAACTCATAAGTAATCCCTAATCTTGAAAACGCGGTGTCATACAGTAGGGACAATCTAACCATTCCGGTTGCAATTGGGCTTCACAGGTGCGACAGGTCAGACCACTCTTACGCTTGGCTTTTAACTCCGCTTCTAAACCTGTATCCGTGAAAACTACCCGATCAACCTCTTCTAGGGTGGTCTGTCCCTCACGTACTAAACCCAGACTGTACGCCAACAAGGTGATCATCCCTTCTTCCACCGCAACCTCTTTAATCCGTTCTGTGGGTGCTTCTTCGTTAATCAGAGTTTGCAGATTTTCCGTAATCCGCATTACTTCATACACACCACAACGTCCTTTGTAACCCACACCACCACACTTGGAACAAACATTACCGTTTGCTTCTTGGAGTTGCTCTGCTGTCAGAGTATTGGCTTTGTAGAAAGTTAGTTCTAAATCCTGGGAAGCAGATAAACCGTAACGAGCTAGTTCTTCCGTGGTGGGAGTATAAGGAATCCGACACTCAGAACAGACACGACGTACCAGACGTTGTGCTAACACCCCAATTAAAGAACTAGA
This sequence comes from Nostocaceae cyanobacterium, assembly GCA_030065825.1. Lineage (GTDB taxonomy): Bacteria > Cyanobacteriota > Cyanobacteriia > Cyanobacteriales > Nostocaceae > JASJCY01. The sequence goes on from JASJCY010000105.1 coordinate 17,459, forward strand.
AACCATGAACGGTTCAACACCCATTTCTCCCAAACGGGCGATCGCACCGGGAGCATCATTCGTGTGTAAGGTAGTTAATACCAAGTGACCCGTTAAAGCCGCTTCAATCGCCGTTTTTGCCGTTTCCTTGTCTCGCGTCTCACCCACCAGTAACACATCCGGATCTTGTCGCAAGAAAGCCCGTAATGCGGTACCAAAATCTAGTCCTTTTTCCCGAATTACCTGTACCTGGTTAATACCGGGCAAACTGTATTCAATGGGGTCTTCTACCGTACTAATATTAATGCCGGGGTCATTTCTTTCTGACAGTGCGGAGTACAGAGAGGTGGTTTTACCAGAACCAGTAGGTCCAGTAACCAAAATCAAACCAAAAGGACGAGCCACCATCTCTTGAACAATGGACAGGGTTTCAGGATTGGTAATTAACTTATCTAATCCCAATTGAGTAGCGGAGTTATCCAAAATCCGCAAACAAACCTTTTCTCCATAGCGACTAGGCAAAGTATTAACACGGAAGTCCACCTTTCTGCCTTCAAATAATCGCCGGATACGTCCATCTTGGGGTAATCTGCGCTCAGCAATATCTAGGTTAGAGATAATTTTAAAACGTGCGGTAACAGCAGGGACGATTTTTTTCGGTAGGGGGTCAAAAGCTTCACGCAATACCCCATCTTTACGAAAGCGAATGCGTAAATTTTCTTCCTGGGGTTCGATGTGAATATCAGAAATACCTTCATGTAAGGCTTTAGCCAGGATTCTGTTGACGAGGTTGATAACTGGAGCATCCTCAGCGCTTTTCATCGCTGCTCCCAAATCATCCTCTGTCTCATCAGTGTCATCTTCAAAGTCCAGATTTTCCAGACTTTCTAAATCCTGGTTAATATCTGTATACTTTTCTTGTTCCAGGTGCTTTTGCCGCACAGCCAGATCGTCCAAATATTGGTTAATGATCTGCTGGTAATCCTCCTGGGTAATCACCATGCGCTGGAATTCCAAATTTTGCGGACGCAAGATGCGTTTTAGGTCATCCTGTGCATTTAAGTCATCCGGAGCAACCATTGCCACCAATACATAAGGTGGGTTTTGGTCTTCATGTTTGGATAATGGCACCAAGCGATGGCGACGGCAAATATCGATGGGAATTAACGTCTCAATTAGGTCGCTGATTATCGAGTTAGCAATGGAATTGACTTCCGGATCGAGGGATTCAACACCGTAGAGTATTTTGAGTTCAAACAGCTGTTGTTTTTTGTACTGTCTGAGTAACTCTGGAGTAAGTTGTCGTCCGGTAAGTGATTCTAATACCTCCGTCAGCGGTATACCAGACTTGCGACTTTCAATTAATGCTTGTCGCATCTGGTCACTATTGACATAACCAGATTGTACTAGTTTGTTGCCGAAAGGCGAAAACTCTGTTCTAGTTGTAAGAGCGGTACTACGCCTGTTTGGTGACGAGTATGTCATATATGAGCTATCTGTAGGGGAAACCTCTAATTAAAGTATTCCCAAGCTGCACCAGATAATTTTCATATACACCGCAAAATTTGTTCTTTGTTATTTGTCATTTGTCCTACCCTCCGGGTAGACAGGTCGTGGCTTCTGGAAGTAGCCGCTGCGCGTCTATGTCATTTGTCCTACCCTCCGGGAAGTCGCTGCGCGTCTATGTCCCTCGTTACAAGGTTTTACCTTGTAATGCATTTACGGAGGCTCCCCTTCCCATTAAGTCTGGAGGTTACACCTCCAACGGATGCGTTTCCAGGCTCAGCCTGGAAGGGAGTTATTAACATGCAGTAACTTGGAGTCAGGTAGCCACCAAAGGGTTTAAGTTCTTTACCAATGACCAATGACAAATGACCAATGACAAATGACCAATGACAAATGACCAATGACAAATGACCACAAATTGCTACCACATTTGACATGACTAAGCGATCGTGTAGGAAGATAAATAGCTAAACAATACAAGCCAACAATTGGTTAAACCAACAGAGGTAAAGCAATAAATTATGAGTGATTCTCCAGCACAAACCAACACTAACGAATCTACCAATACCAATGAAGTCCCAGTAGATACAACTACACCCAATCCAGAAAATAATGTGGCTGCGGTTGATGAAACTAGTGTTGATAATGCAACCTTGGAAGGAATGACTCAAGAAATTGAGTCCTTAAAAGCACAGTTAGAAGAACGTAACACTCAATATATGAGGATTGTGGCTGATTTTGAAAATTACCGCAAACGCACCCTCAAAGAAAAAGAAGAGCAAGAAGTACACAACAAGCGCAACACAATCATGGAACTACTCCCAGTAGTGGATAATTTTGAACGAGCGCGATCGCAAATCAAACCCCAAAATGATGGGGAAATGAACATTCACAAAAGTTACCAAGGTGTTTATAAACAGTTAGTAGACTGCCTAAAGCGTTTGGGTGTATCCCCCATGCGTCCTGAAGGAGAAGCCTTCGATCCCAATATTCATGAAGCAGTTATGCGGGAACCTACGGATGAACATCCAGAAGGAACAGTGTTAGAAGAGTTAATACGCGGATACTATTTGAACGATCGCGTGCTTCGTCATGCCATGGTAAAAGTAGCTGCTCCCAAGGAAGATATGCCTCCTACCCAGGAAAATGATTCTCAGGTAGCAGATGCTTAAAAAATATCAGCTTACCCCCAGGTAAGTCCTCCTTTAAGCGTCTACAGTCTACCCAGTGAAGAACGATTTTCGGGTTGTGTAACCTTTTTAGAGGCTTGTTGGTATTGATATATTTTTCAATCTCAATCGCCAACAAGTCTAACCATTTTCAATTTTGGATTTTGAATTTTAGATTTTAGATTACCCTTACACAAAAGCTCTATCCAGTGAATTTATCGATTTTCAAAGACTTATATCACAAAGACTTATATCACAAGGTGTTCAGTAACTTATGTCTCACATTCATTTTTCAAATTATTCCTAATTCAATATTCAATTATCCCTAACTACTGACGATTTACAAAAAAAAAGAGTAACCTGTAAAACATTATTAAAATAATTGTTCAAGTAAAAATACTGATAACCATGGGAAAAGTTATTGGGATCGACTTAGGCACTACCAATAGTTGTGTGGCTGTTTTGGAAGGTGGTCGAGCAATGGTGATCGCCAATTCCGAAGGGGGAAGAACTACTCCTTCTATTGTCGGATTTGGCAAGAATAGCGATCGCTTGGTTGGGCAACTGGCGAAGCGACAAGCCGTCACCAATGCGGAAAACACTGTTTACAGCATTAAAAGATTTATCGGTCGGCGTTGGGACGATACCACAGCAGAACGGGAACGGGTACCTTATAGCTGTGTGAAAGGTCGAGATGATACTGTTGATGTGCAAATTCGCGGACGCAATTACACACCCCAAGAAATTTCTGCCATGATTTTGCAAAAATTGAAGCAGGATGCGGAAAATTTCTTGGGTGAACCCGTGACTCAAGCTGTAATTACTGTTCCGGCTTATTTTACGGACGCTCAACGTCAAGCGACAAAAGACGCTGGTACTATTGCCGGATTAGAGGTATTGCGGATTATCAATGAACCAACCGCTGCTGCTTTAGCATTTGGTTTGGATAAACAAGACGAGGAACAGATGATTCTGGTTTTTGACCTCGGTGGTGGTACTTTTGATGTCTCTGTTCTCCAACTAGGAGATGGAGTATTTGAAGTTAAGGCAACTTCTGGGAACAATCATCTGGGTGGAGACGATTTCGATAACTGTATCGTCCGCTGGATGAATGACCATTTCCAGGAACAAGAAGGGATTGACCTTTCTCAAGACAAGATGGCGCTACAACGTTTGCGGGAAGCAGCAGAAAAGGCAAAAATTGAACTTTCCACTATGATGGCGACTTCCATCAATTTACCCTTTATTACTGCTGATGCCACCGGACCCAAACATCTGGAGATGGAACTCACCAGGGCAAAATTTGAAGAACTCACAAGTCATTTAATTACAGGTATTGTCGAACCAATGGTTCAGGCACTTAAAGACGCAGACTTGAAACCACAGAATATCGACAAAATCATTTTGGTTGGTGGTTCTACTCGCATTCCAGCGGTACAAAACGCCCTCAGCAATTTTTTCGATGGTAAAGCTCCTGATCGCTCAATTAATCCCGATGAAGCTGTAGCATTAGGGGCTGCAATTCAAGCTGGGGTATTAGGTGGGGAAGTAGATAATCTCCTGCTGTTGGATGTTACACCTCTATCCCTGGGAATTGAAACTTTAGGGGAAGTATTCACCAAAATTATCGAACGCAATACCACGATTCCCACCAGTAAGTCCCAAATTTTCTCTACCGCTGTGGATGGACAATCTTCGGTAGAAATTCACGTCCTCCAAGGTGAAAGGGCAATGGCACGGGATAATAAGAGTCTGGGCAAATTCCTGCTAGCGGGTATTCCTCCTGCTCCCCGTGGTGTCCCCCAAATTGAAGTTTCTTTTGAAATTGATGTCAATGGTATTCTCAAAGTCTCCGCAGAAGACAAAGGTACGGGTAGGGAACAAAGCGTCCGCATTACCAATACAGGGGGCTTAAGCGGTCAAGATGTAGAAAGAATGCGGCAGGAAGCGGAAATATTTGCTGATGAAGATAGAAGACGCTTAGAACTCATAGAACTGAAAAATCACGCAGATAATCTTCTTTACAGCTACCAATCAACATTAAAGGCAAATGCTAATCTCATCGACGAGGAAATGAAAGCCTCGTTAAATGAAAAACAAGCCACACTGGAAGCATTCATGGCTGACTCTAATATTTCCCCAGAAGAATTCCAGCAATGTTTGGATGAATTCCAACAAAGTCTATTTGCCCTTGGTGCTGATGTTTATAACCGCGCCAATACTTCAGGTGCTGATGAAAAAGAAATTGAGGAGGCTATGAATAGTCCCTTTACTGAAAATGTCGAGGAAACAGACAACGATGATGCCTCACCACAATTTAACTTTGATTTCGATGACGAAAATACCCTGCAAGCTGATTATGAGGCGATAGATTAACTTGGTAATTGGTAATGGGTAATTGGTAATTGGTAATTGGTAATGGGAAAGGGTTTTACCTTCAAAAAACTATAGCGCTAGAGTAAGGGCTTTATCGGCAAAAAACTATAGCGCTAGAGTAAGGGCTTTATCGGCAAAAAACTCTATCCCTAGAGTAAGAGGTTTATCGGCAAAAAACTATAGCGCTAGAGTAAGGGCTTTATCGGCAAAAAACTATAGCGCTAGAGTAAGGGCTTTATCGGCAAAAAACTCTATCCCTAGAGTAAGAGGTTTATCGGCAAAAAACT
>JASJCY010000007.1 GCA_030065825.1 Nostocaceae cyanobacterium
CGGCTAGAGCCGAATTTACGCCTGTGGACAAGAAGATGCCGACATCCTTGGATAAAGCAGGAAGCAGACCCTCTAAAGTTTTCTTTAGTTGAATGACTAGATTTGCAGAAGTTTAGTCAACTTTTGTGTCGCACTACAGCGAAAAAATAAGTCCCCTATCAACAAAACAACAAAAAATATAGCAGTTTTCGGTTGGGTGCAATACAAATTTGACCTCACCCTCTTTCCCTCTCCTTACTATAGACACGGAGTGGCTACTTTCAGAAGCCACTTCGTGTCTACCCGTAGGGTAGGAGAGGGATGTCCGGTCTTGTCAGGGTGAGGTTCCCTCGTGTATTGGACTAAAATGAAATCTGCTATATTTGTTGTAGGCGTTTGCAACGACGGTCCCCAGACGTAGATGGTAAACCTCTATCCAGTAGAACCTCCGGACTCGAACAGCTAAGTTTGCCAGGTGAAACGTTAGAAACCTCGCAGGTAGGGTAAGCGGAGTGCGTAGGTAGTTCATTTCTGACATGAGGACGAGGGATGCCCATCCCACACAAGATTGTATTTGATAAGCGTGAAAACCGCTATAATTAGAAAAATTCGGTATTGCCGTAGAAAACCATGGTCAGAACATTAACAAAGTGGACGGTTGAGGAATACCACCGCATGATCGAGACTGGGCTATTGGTAGGACGAGAGGTGGAGCTTCTAGAAGGCAATATTATCGATATGGTTCCAGAATTGCCGATTCATCGTGCAACTTATCGACGGGGAGTTAGGTATTTAGAATCAATTTTGGGTGATCGGGTGGTGATATTTTCCTCAGCCCCAATCATCTTAGCCAGTAACAGCGAACCACAACCGGATATTTGTATTGCTGTCCCACCTGAGTCCAGTTATGATGAACGCCATCCGGAACCTGGGGATATTTACTGGCTAATTGAGGTATCTAATTCAACTCTTAGCTACGATTTAGAAGAAAAGGCACTTCTATATGCGCGCAATGCCATACAAGAATATTGGGTGATCGATATTCCTAATTCTCAATTATGGGTTCATCGTCAACCTGTTCAGGAACAATATCAGTCTGTGTGGCAATTGCGATCTGGTTTGATCGCATCCCTAGCATTTCCTGATATAGACCTCCAAGTTGACAAGTTTCTACACTAGTACTCTACCTTTGAAATTTTATCAACCTTGGGTTTTCCTTCTTGGGTTTTCCTTTGTCAACTCAACCGACAAAAACTACAAAAGCGATCGCCACCCCGGACATGAATCGATTTATAATTAAATATCGATATAAATCTAGAATTGAAAATTTCTAACTCCCACAAGAAAAATCTCTCCCACTCTTCCCCCTCTTACTCAATTAGGTAATCTTTATAGCGGGACGGGAGTATTTACCAAATCCTCTACACTACTAGCATCTGTCGGTAAAGCCACCGTCAACACTTCACTCCCATCATCTGTAACTAAAACATCATCCTCAATGCGGATACCACGCACATCTGCAAATTGCTCAACCCGCTCCCAATCAATGAGATACTTATATTGGGAACGAGCATAATTTATAATTGCTGGAACTTGATAAAAACCAGGTTCAATTGTTACCAACATTCCCGCACGCAAAGGACGATTTAAACGCAGATAACCCAAACCAAAGCGATCGCTCCTTTTACGTCCCGGTTCATACCCCGATAAATCCCCCAAATCTTCCATATCATGGACATCTAAGCCTAAAAGATGTCCAATGCCGTGGGGGAAAAATACTGAGTGGACATCCCTAGCTACCAAGTCTTCGGGGTCACCTTTTAATATACCCAAATCCACCAAGCCTTCGGCAAGAGTAATACAACCAAGTAAGTGAATATCTTGATACTCAACACCAGGAGAAATTTTAGCAATGCAAGCATCATGAGCTGCCAAAACAACATCGTAAATATCTCGTTGAGTAGATGAGAACTTACCACTGACAGGAAAAGTACGAGTAATATCGGCAGCCCAACCTGTCTTTGTTTCTGCACCTACATCAGCAAGTATTAAATCTCCTGGTTGTAGAGGATGGTGATATTGGTTATTATGGAGGACTTCCCCGTGAACGGTAACAATGCTACTGTAAGCAGTAGTCATATTGTGGGCAATAATTACACCTTCCATGGCTGCTCTGACTTCCGCTTCTAGTTTCGCAGACTTGGTTGCAGCCATTCCCGCTTTATGAGCTTCCACAGAAACAGCCGCAGCTTTGCGTAACTCTGTTAATGCCCCGGCATCGTGGGTCAGGCGTAGTGCGACAATTGCCTTAGCAAGTTCTAAATCAAGACCTTCCGGTGGTAGTTGCGGCAGAACCATTCTCCCAAGTGTCTGGGTTTGTTGTGTCCAAGTAGCTGCATCCTGTACTGCGATAGTAGCGGCACCCTCAAGCTTTGACTCTAACTCTGCTATGGGGTAAGTTAGGTCTGCCCCGATTATCTGAGCTATTTCTTCCCTATTCGGCATTTCTCCATGCCACAGAGCGCTACCGGGTGCAGGGTCATCCGTGAATAATTCCAGTTTACCTGCTTCCAAGCGAATTACTGCATTTGGTAAGGGAATTCCTGCAAAGTAGAGAAAATGACTGCTAGCACGAAATGGAAAGATATTTGCTGGAAAGTTACGGGGACTGCTGTTCCCAGACCAAAAAACTGCCGGAAAATCAATTAATTCTGCTAGTTTTTGACGTCGCTGCCGTAGGGTATCAATGAGGCAAGTAGAATTGTTTTTCATGATGGTAAATGGGGAATGGTAAATGGTAAATAGTAACTTTTTGTTAAGTCGTCAAAAAAAGTGCTTTTTCTTGGCAAATTGCAAAATCAGTCAAAATTATCATGTTCTAAATTCACGAGATTTTAAGGTTTACAAGCTACATTTTTTTGTGATAACATTGATTTGGTTGGCTACTCCTGCAATTTTTTTTGTCATGGTTTCTTAACAAAAATCATTGTATTTGGTTGGGAAATAGGGAATAGGGTAACTTTTTGTTAAGTCGTCAAAAAAAGTGCTTTTTCTTGGCAAATAGCAAAATCAGTCAAAATTATCATCTTCTAAATTCACGAGATTTTAAGGTTTACAGGCTACATTTTTTTGTGATAATATTGATTTGGTTAGTTGTTCCTGCAATTTTTTTTGTCATGGTTTTTTGACAAAAATAATTGTATCAAAAATTGGATTTGGTTGGGGATTGGGGAATAGCGATCGCTTGTGAAAATATAAAAATCAGCCCATTTAATTTATAAATTACACAAATGTCTCCTAAGCATCAAAATAGGGTCAATAGTATTACATTAAGTGACTGGTCTATTAAGCAATTACCGGGATTAAGTGAAGAGGAGAAAACTCTACTAGAAAACTGCGGAATCTTGACTACAAAGGGTTTAATTGAACAAGGAAAAACACAACAGTCGAAATTAGCACTGGCGAATAAATTACAAGTACACCTGCAGTATGTGAATAAATGGGTGGCTTTGGCAGATTTAGCACGTATTCCCAGCATCGGACTGCAATATTGTGGGTTGTTACTTCATGCTGGTGTTGCTTCTGTAGCACAGCTGGCTAATATTCCTCCTCACAGGCTGCACAAACAAATTTTACGTTTACAAGTTGCAACCATGCAACGACGAGACTTATGTCCACCAGTAGAACAAGTACAAATATGGGTTCAACAAGCGCAAACAGTTAGAAATTAGGAGTTGGCAGGAAAGGAGTTGGGAGTTATAAATTTGTAACTTTACTATTGCTCACTTTTAATGTTCATTAGACCTCTTGTAAAAGTGCCCCCTACAAGAGGAAGGCAACAGGGAACAGGCAACAGATTATATAAGGTACTCTTCGGTGTTCCCCATTAAGAGTTTCCGACCTCACGCAAGAAGTCTATTCACAACTCATAACTTCCCCTACTCCTTGACTAACACACCATTGAGAAATATATCCGCGAGTCCTTCAGCCATTGACTGCATTTGTTGGGGGGAAGCGTCTGGTTCAATCAGGGTTTGGTCAGAAAATCCGGCGATCGCAAACATTCCCAAGAACACTTTAGCGACTAGTTTAGCATCCATCTGGCGATAGATTCCTCTATCCATGGCTGTTTGAAAGAAAGCTTCAGCAACATCGGTCATTTTTTCAATTATTTCCGATTGGATGCGTTCGCGCAAATCTGGGTGAAACTGTGCTTCCATAAAGCAAACCCGCATCATGTCCACATTTTTTTGCATGTTCCACATCCGACGACGCATCACCTGCGCTACGGCTTTATAACTCCCCATTTCACTCAATTCTGTGAGCAAGTCTGTGAGAATTTCTACCCAGCCAGCAGTTGCAACTTCCACCAAAATAGCCTTTTTATTAGCAAAATGACGAAAGAGGGTTCCTTCAGCCACCCCCGCTGTTTGTGCTAAATCCTTGGTGGTAGTACCATCAAATCCTTGGGAGGCAAATAACCTCCTGGCTGCATTTAAAATGCGATCGCGGGTTTGTGCTTCTGAGGGTGGAGAGGAATTAAAGACTCGCATGGCAGTTATAGTGAAATCTTCGGAATCAGACCAGTAGCATTATTGTCTAACGTCAAGTACAAAAAGCACAAAAAGCTTAATGTTAGATTAACGTCCTGTTCCCCCAAAGCCTGTTTTTCACTCACAAGTGTGTAAAGGGTAAAGGATAAAGTGCTTTAACACTGACTGTTGGGATTACTTTTCCCATGATGTTATAACTGCGATTCACATTCGCATTAATTCTAATCTTCTCTTGTTCCCTTTAATTTTGTACATTCCCCTGGTTGATCGAGAGTCACTAAACTTGACTTTTTTAGCGCCTTTATCACCATAATTAGGAATGGGGTCACCAGGAAGAAAACTAGCTTTTGAGGTATAACTTTCTTCAGAAGTCTTCAGAAGTGGTAAGAACTTGAATTCCTTTGATTGTTCTTTTATAGATCAACATATCTATAAAACGAGTATGAGGAATATAGACAAAAGACTGATTATTTTTTTGCCGTTATTAACTTCTATTAACTTCTTGTTTACACAAAGGATTTTAACCAATAAACAAAAGTGCAAATTACACAAGAATCTAGATAATCAATTATACATCTCGAAGCTTAATGCAGTTAATTTTTGAATTTGACTCGATGTTGATTTTTCACCTGGTAACTTTGACTGAAGAATAGCGAAAGTTTTGTTGTAGAGTAGAGTAGAATTGATTCAAGCTTTTTAATGGTCGTCCGTTAACCAAAACAGGTATAAAGCCCTTTTGGTTTGATGTTAACGCCGCTAAATTATCTATGCCAATATCTATTGCTGCTACTCGTTCAGGGTTAGTTACTCTATGGTGTGAGTTTTTTTCATAATCTGTGCCAGATAATTTAACTAATCCTTTTTTTTAGGCAGGGAAAGCTAATTTCCCCAATAGTGTAAATCAATAACTTTCGTCCTTGGGTTTTGTGTTTGTACTTTGGTAATTTTGGTCTACCAGTAAACTTATCTGGATTGGATTGATAAGCTTTATTCGCTTCAAAAAAAGACTTCCAGTTTTGTTCTAAAACATACAGGAACTTGTTGACTTACTTTTCTAGACAATGCTTGATAATCTGCCTGTTCTTTGACTAAATCAGACCTCGTCCTTAAGGACGGGGTTTAAATTGATTGAAGCCAAAATAAACTTTTTCAAAAATCAGACCTCGTCCTTAAGGACGGGGTTTAAATTGATGAACTAAATAATTAGCATAATTGTATAGATTTTTAGATAGAAAACATAAGTTATCTATCTGTTTCCACATCGGACTACTTTTTTGACTATATGTCTCTTAACATGCCTCATTTGTGAGATTTAATTCATCCATAGTCATGTTATGTCATATCAGACCTCGTCCTTAAGGACGGAGTTTAAATCAAATTTTTTTATTGATATATTTGACGACATTTAATAACGTTTGACTATATTTGTGTTAAACTAAACTTTTATAATACTTTATAATTTTATGAGTGAGGTTATTTCATATTTAATTTATTCCATACTCCAGTTATCTTTAGCTTATGAACCAACCTAATTACTCACCTCAAGTTAAGGGCAAACAACAAGGAAATCGCCTTTTAGCCTTGTTACTTTCAGCACTTTTATTTTGCTGGGGTTTCCTGCCAGCAGAGGCTGTTGCTAAAACTCAAATTCCCACAGATCAAACTTCAATTCAACCCTATTTAGATCGGGTAATCAAGGAGTTGACCCAGTTCCGTCTCGACAATGGCATGAAGTTCATTGTTTTAGAAAGACACCAAGCTCCTGTCGTGTCTTTTGTAACTTATGCTGACGTAGGTGGTGTAGATGAACCAGATGGAAAGACTGGTGTAGCCCATTTTTTGGAACATTTAGCATTTAAAGGAACCACAAAAATTGGTACAAAAAATTACCGAAAAGAAAAACAGTTGTTAGACCGATTGCAAATGCTGGATGCCAGAATTAAAGCTGCAAAGGTGGTTGGTGACAAGGAAAAAGTTGCCAAGTTAACAGCTAAGTTTGAAAAATTGGAATCTCAAGCCGCTAAAATTGTTAACCAAAATGAACTAGGAAGAATCGTGGAACAAGCAGGAGGTGTGGGTCTAAATGCTACAACTTCCACAGAGGCAACTCGGTATTTTTACAGTTTTCCTGCCAATAAACTAGAATTGTGGATGTCTCTGGAGTCAGAGAGATTTCTCGATCCTGTAATTCTCCGGGAATTTTATAAAGAAAAAGATGTGATTTTAGAAGAAAGACGGATGCGGGTGGAGAATTCCCCCATCGGTATGATGCTAGAGAAGTTTATTGATACTGCTTATAAAGTCCATCCCTACAGACGTCCAGTAATTGGCTACGATGGAGATATCCGCAATCTCTCACCCGATGACGTGCAGAAGTTCTTTGATACTCATTATGTACCCAGTAATATAACTATAGCCATTGTTGGTGATGTCAACCCCACCGAAGTTAAGAAACTGGCACAAACTTATTTTGGACGCTTCCAATCCAAAGCTAAAGCCCAAACAACTATCCCCACGGAACCCCAACAGACACAGCAACGGGAAGTCACTTTAGAACTACAGTCCCAACCTTGGTATTTAGAAGGTTATCACCGTCCAGCCATTACCCATCCCGATGAAGCAGTGTATGACATCATCAGTAGATTGCTCAGTGATGGACGTACCTCTAGGTTGTATAAATCTTTAGTGGAACAACAGCGCTTAGCACTCACTGCTCAAGGTTTTAGCGGTTTTCCTGGGGATAAGTACCCAAACTTAATGTTATTTTATGCTCTTACAGCCCCCGGACATACCGTTGATGAAGTAGCAGCGGCTTTAGGCAAAGAAATTGAAAGGTTAAAAACCGAACCAGTATCACCCCAGGAATTGGATAGAGTTAAGACACAAGCACGGGCACAATTATTGCGATCGCTTGATTCTAATATGGGTATGGCACAGCAGTTATTGGAATATGAAGTGAAAACTGGCTCTTGGCAGAACTTGTTTAAGCAGTTAGATCGACTGGCTGCGGTAACCCCTGCGGATATTCAGCGAGTAGCGAAAAGTACATTTAACCCAGAAAATCGCACCATTGGTAAGTTGTTATCCAAACAAGCATAAGTAAAGGACGAGAAATATGCATAGGTATAAGAGAAAGGGTAAAAAGCAGATGAAGATTCATCATCTTAAAAGGTTTTCTTATGCGTTGGTAATTGCTTGTGCCTTTCTACTGTTTAGTTTTAACTTTTCTTGGGCAGCCACCGAAGCAAAGCACTACACAGAATTGAAATTTGCACCCCTACCTGAGATACAGTTACCCAAATACGAACGCTATACCTTAGATAACGGTATGGTTGTATATTTGATGGAAGACCATGAATTGCCCTTGGTAAGTGGTGCAGCGGTAATTCGTACAGGCGATCGTTTAGAACCAGCAGCAGAAACTGGGTTAGCTGAGTTGGTAGGGACAGTAATGCGTACTGGAGGAACCCGTGAACATACTCCTGATGAATTAAACCAGATGTTGGAGTCAAGGGCAGCAGCAGTGGAAACTGGTATTAGTACTAGCGCTGGTAGTGCTAGTTTTGAAGCCCTCAAGGAAGATACACAAACTGTGGTAGGATTGTTTGCACAAGTGCTACGAGAGCCAGTTTTTGCCCAAGAGAAGCTAGATTTGGCAAAAACCCAACTACGTGGTAGTATAGCTCGTCGTAATGACGATCCAGATGATATTGCTGGTCGGGAATTTAAGAAATTAATTTACGGTCAAGATAGTCCCTATGCCCGGACTATAGAGTATGCAACCCTAGATAATATTTCCCGTGCAGATTTGGTGAAGTTTTACCAGGAGTATTTTTACCCCAACAACATGATTTTGGGAATTGTGGGAGATTTTGAAACCCCAGCAATGAAATCCCTCATTCAAGCTAAATTTGGTGATTGGAAAGCTAATCCCAACCTGAGGAAATCCCAATTACCAGAAGTTTCCCAAGCTAAAACAGGTGGTGTCTTTGTTGTCGATCAACCCCAATTAACCCAAAGTAGCGTACTGATAGGACATTTGGGAGGAACATTCAAAAATCCCGATTATGCAGCCTTAGACGTGTTAAATGGGGTGTTAAATGGCTTTGGAGGACGGTTATTTAATGAAGTGCGATCGCGTCAAGGTTTGGCTTACTCAGTATATGGTTACTGGAGTCCCCGTCATGACTACCCCGGAATGTTCATTTCTGGAGGACAAACCCGTTCCGATGCTACCGTACAATTTGTGAAGGCAATTCAAGGAGAAATCAAGCGTCTGCAAACCCAAAGGGTGCCATCCTCAGAACTTGCTTTTGCTAAGGAATCTACCCTTAATTCCTTTGTGTTTAACTTTCAAGACCCCAAACAAACCTTGTCTCGGCTGATGCGATACGAATATTATGGTTATCCGGAAGATTTCCTATTTCGCTATCGTCGTCAAGTAGAAGCCACCACAGCCGCTGATGTGCAACGGGTAGCACAGAAATATCTCCAGTCAGATAAATTGGTAACTCTGGTAGTAGGGAATCAAAAAAGCATCAACCCACCCCTAAAACAGCTATCAGCACAGGTAATCCCCATTGATGTCACAATTCCCGGTTCCCCATCACAGGCGAAGAATTAACAGTCCTCACCCTCCTCACCTCGAATCCCTCTGCCAATGGGAGAGGGATTTTACCCATTTGATTGTAAAGTTTTATGAAAATTTCAAAAATGATATTTTTCTCCCACATATGCCTATTTGGGAGATTCACTCTGATTTTGAATTAACGAGATTTGAGGGTTTACAGCGCCATATTTTCAGCTATAATAGAGTATCGGTTGGTTTATCCTGCCATTTTTTTTGTCATCATTTATTGACATAGTCATATCATGGTTTCATGACATCCTTGCCTGTATGAGGACTATCAAATTTTGGGATATTTTTTATCTGCCCTACCCTACGGCAAGACTACGCTTACATATTTGGTGAGGGTTTGTAGCAAGATTCCGCAGGGTATCCCCAACAATAACGCCTTCTTCCTTCTTCCTTCTTCCTTCTTCAATTGTCAGTCCCTAACAGCCCAACTTTTTTTCCAATTTATTTGCCAGGAATTTAACGGACTTAAGAATGATTAATCTACAAACAATTGCCTGTTCATTAACTACGATAACCGTTTAATTAGATAGACATAATTAAATATAAAATAGAACTTTACCCCCCAAGGGTAGCATCCCCCTTCCTGTGAGAGAAAAAGAATGGTAAAGGAGTGAATTTTATATTTATAGGAGTTACGTAAATGTCATACTTAAAAGTTAATTTTTGGTTCCTAGGGACGTGGAAACCGTGCCTCTACTTTACTCCCTTCGGTGTTCTCAGATTACCTGTAAAAATTTCTCCCCCTCTTCCCCCTCTTCCCCCTCTTCCCCCTCTTAATTTTATCTGCCCAAATTGAAATCAACAGGGTAGAACAATGCCTTATCCTGTTGATTTACAGGGTTTTAACACAGTTAATGGATCAAGTGCTAGGGTCTTTTTTAAAGTAATTGTAAAGATTGTGAGTAAAGAGTCTATGATTTTTATCAGAATTTTATACGAGTAACAGAGAAAATGCTGATACAATTAGCAGCGAGCTATATCTTTTAAACAACCTGTTATCAGGCAAGTAACTGCTTGTTTGATTTTGATATGTTTATGCTCAAAATACTCGGCTAAGCTCTGTATTGATTGACAGGTAAATATTTTCAAGGCTTTGTGTTCCAAGGTTTGAAAAGTAGAAATAATGATTTTGTAAAGATTTTTAAGTGTTTCCCTCATTTATCAATTTCACATTCTATTCTGGTATCAGTTAACTAGTGGAGAGAGAATATGAAGACAACACAAGCTCAATTGCCTCATCAAGCCGTTTTGAATGTTTTGGGCAAGAGTAATCTGTAAAAATATCCTGTTGTCAACCAGAATCGAGAAAAACATGTTCTGATATCTTGCCAAATACACTTGCTTCCAATAGGAGATTTGCAGAATTTCATATTTATTCCCAATGGGGGATAACTGCAAGAATTAACCAATGATATAAAATCAACAAATTGGAACAGGGAGGATAAAAATATGATGTCAAATGTCAAGCTGTAAAGAAACAACTACCCGAATTACCCTGGAGGTATATTGTAAACTTAAAAGCTGTAGAATGGGTAACCTGCTTAATTTGAGTTGTCAATAACCATCAAGGATATATTTGTGGGGATTATTAGTAGAAACACAAAGTTGATAATTTTCATCGGTTCGCTTTCAAAATCTTTACTAAACAATTGATTAAATTTTAGATACAAAAAACTGCATAACTTCATAACCAACTGGAAATCTATCAAAATTGAAAAATTGAGGGTATTAATTATAAGATATAAACTCAAAGAAAACAACGATAGTTTTGTTGAAATCTAGGAAACACTAGACTATTCATGGCTATATAACTACAGAGATAACAAACATTTTTGCTTTTTCCAGAATATTTAGCATTACCCGCTATCTTGCAATTTTGCTGTTGATAGTTGTTGATAAACCAATTGTGTTACCAACAAAAACCAGTAAAACCTAATGTTTTAGGTGCAAGCAAGAAGCATAAATTTGATGTTTTGAGATTTTGATTATAAAAAAATATGAAGCAGATTTTAGAATCTGAGGATGCAAGAGAAAGCGATATTAAATCCCTTGAATCTATTCTTGTGAATTTATGTCCAGGACAAGATAGCTTGGTTTCAGAATTTATCCAAGCCTTTGAAATTCGGGAATTTCAGTTAGGAGAAGAACTTCTTGATAACAGTATACTTGCTTCACCAAAAAAATATGTTCACGATGAACAAAATGGGAGTGGTTGTTACATAATTTGCCAGGGTAGAGTGCGACTACTGAGTGTAGACAAAGACGCACAAAGGGAAGTTCCGACTTCATTATTAGAAGTTGGGGAAATTTGTGGTATAGATGAGCTTTTTTGCGAACAACCCCTGGGTTATCGAGCGATCGCAGCCAGTACAGTTGTTGTTGCTTTTTTACCCCTCTCCCAACTGCAACCATGGTTAGAAAAACTGAGTTCATTGCCAGAGCATCTACGTAAAAACACATATGCTCGGCAAACCCTGATCTTCTTCAAAACCTGCACAGATTTGCGTCAACGGGCAAGAGAACGCAAACAAGCCCCAGAATCCTCTAAGAGTTCTTCTCGTCAGTCATTGCTTTCTAGTCATGCTCTTAAGGAACTGTTGCCTTATCTAGAAGAAATTAAGATTGCTGCTGGATCGCCATTGTCTGATGCAACTTCTGCTGATGTCGGTCACTTCTGGTTACGCAGTGGTGAGATTGAAAGTACAAAAGAGGAATCCCAGACACCACCAAGTATTGGTGAGAGTTGGGGACATCCAGAGGAAATACCAAGCAATTGGATTGCTAAGACAGATTTATGGGTTTATAAGCTATCTGTAGAGCATTGGGAATCAGCCCAAGGAATTGTTCCGGTATTAGCAGATAGTTCTTCCCAGTCAGGGACACCCAGCAAAGCAATTAACCAAGGGAAACGACGACGACCTGTAACCCCGACAGTGGTGGTTAATCAGCCTAAGTCGAGAAAAGAGCAGCAACAGGAGAATCTTGACTCCAAATTAAAAACAGAGTCCAAACCAATTGCCTTTGCCAAACCAAAAAAGAAAAGTTATCGACGTCCTTGGTTTGCCAAAAGCTATCCATTTATTCAGCAGCAAAGTACTTCTGATTGTGGTCCTACTTGCTTGACAATGATTGGTCAGTACTGGGGGAAAAGACTCAGTATTAACCTGCTGCGAAACTTATGCGGAGTTGGTCGTGCTGGAGCATCCCTGAAAAGCCTAGCTGTAGCCGCTGAAAAGGTCGGTTTTCAAGCCAGACCAGTCAGGGCAAGTTTAAACCGGCTAGTGGATCAAAAACAACCTTGGATTGCCCATTGGGAAGGAAATCACTATGTAGTCGTTTACCGGATTAAAGGCAATCGGGTGATCCTTTCCGACCCCGCAATCGGACGGCGAAAGATAAAATTAAGCGAGTTTAAACAAGGCTGGACGGGATATGCGCTGCTACTAACTCCTACACCGGTATTAAGGCAAGTAGCTTCTGCCAAACCTTCCCTGTGGCGATTTTGGGGCGCATTTTTACCTTACCGTTCCATGCTATGGCCAATTATTACTGCCTCTGTGCTGCTGCAATTGTTTGGTCTGATAACCCCTTTATTTACTCAGATTATTTTTGACCAAGTATTAGTCCACAAAAGCTTAAGCACCTTAAACGTTTTTATTATCGGTTCACTGGTGTTTAGTATTTGGCGTATGGCTTTGGTAGGCATTCGTCAATACATGCTGGTGAATTTTTCTAACAGGGTAGACCTCACCCTCGTCAGTGGATTTGTCAGCCATGCCTTGAGTTTACCTCTACAGTTCTTTGGCAGTCGCCATGTAGGTGACATTATCACCCGTATCCAAGAAAACCGTAAAGTCCAAGCATTTCTCACCCGTCAGGCAATTGGTGCTTGGTTAGATGTACTGACAGCAGTTGTTTACGTAATCTTGATGGCGTATTACAACTGGAATTTAACCATATTGGTGCTATCGCTACTGCTACCGATTGTAATTATGACAGTGGTAGCAAGTCCACTGTTGCGCCAAGTTTCACGGGAAATCTTTAATGCCGCTGCTAAGCAAAACTCCTCCCTGGTAGAAATGCTGACCGGAGTAGCCACAGTCAAGGGAGTTGCAGCAGAACAAGAATTGCGCTGGCTGTGGGAAGATGACCTGACAAATATGGTAAATGCTCGATTTCGCGGTCAGAAACTGAGCATTGGCTTAAAATTTTTAAGTTCTTTAATTAATAGTTTGGGTAGTACCGCATTGCTGTGGTACGGATCTAGCCTAGTAATTCAAGACCAACTGAGTATCGGTCAATTAGTGGCTTTTAATATGCTCATTGGTAATGTCATCGGACCAGTTTTATCTTTGGTAGGTCTTTGGGACCAGCTACAAGAAGTCATGGTTTCCGTTGAACGTCTGGAGGATGTTTTTAGCGCTGAACCAGAAGAAACACCAGAAAAATCAATGCTGGTAATGCCTCCACTCAAGGGGGAAGTGCAGTTTGAAGATGTTACTTTCCGCTATAACGAGGACGATCAACGCAATATTCTGCAAAATATTTCCTTTACAGTCTACCCCGGTCAGACTATTGCCGTTGTTGGTCGTAGCGGTTCCGGTAAGAGTACTTTGGTGAATCTCCTCCAAGGTTTATATCATCCCACCAAGGGTCGGGTTTTGGTAGATGGACACGATATCTGCCATGTGTCTCCCCAGTCCTTGCGTCGTCAATTTGGGGTAGTTCCTCAAGAGTGTTATTTATTCTCTGGGACAATTTTAGATAATATCACCCTTTATCGAGGGGAATATAACCTAGAGGAAGTGATTGAAGTTGCCAAGCTTGCCGAAGCACACCCCTTTATCCAGAGTTTACCACTGGGTTATAGCACCAAAGTTGGGGAACGGGGTTCTAGTCTTTCTGGAGGACAACGACAAAGAATTGCCATTGCTAGGGCATTACTTGCTAATCCCCGGATTTTAATTTTAGATGAAGCTACCAGTTCTCTAGATACGGAATCAGAACGAAGATTTCAGGAGAATTTACGCCGCTTCAGCCGCGATCGCACCACATTTATTATTGCCCATCGTCTCTCAACGGTACGACATGCTGACTCCATTCTTGTCCTTGACCGAGGCATTGTAGTTGAACAAGGTAATCACGATGAATTAATGGCAAAAGGAGGTCTTTACTATCATCTGGCACAGCAGCAAATCGATTTATAGTTATACCATTGTGAAACAAGAAAATTTGTCCTCATTTTCGTTGATAAAGCCGCTTCCTTTGCTTTTGTTGAAAATACTCCTACTTTGACGAAATTATCAAGATAACTATTTGGTAATATAAATTTTTCTGATTTTGTTGAAAGCATTTGCAATTACCCAAATAATTTGCACAGAATACCTAAGTTTTGTTACAAGTTATTTGATTTATTGGACTCGTAGAATAATCTTAGATTGCATGATGTTCAAGATAAATTAATGAAATTAATCAAAGTATAAAACAGGGATGCGGTAATATATGATTTACAGAGAAAAATGCCAAAATGGCATTTTTCATTTCAGAAAAGTGTTATAATGTTTACCAGATGCAGGGAGGTAATATAAACACAATAAAATTGGATTTTTAAAAATAATCAGAGTTGAAATTGACAAAATTAAATTGACACTCTTGATTGCTGAAAGTCAGACTCAAAAATTATATTTTTGATATTTTTAAAATAATAGTCATAGTCTGATAGTCTCAAGTAATGACCAAAAAAGCTATAATTGTGGGAGAATTACCTGAGTAATACTACAACGAGCTACTGCTAGGTAATAATTAACAAACACGATATAGCAAACAAACAGTTAACAAATTGTTCCCTATAAACTAGTTTATTCTAATAAAAATTGCTCGAAAAATAATTTACTCTATCAAAAAAAGGCTAGAGTTAAATGAATTTCTGCCCAATTAATAAAGTCATTGTAGCAAGATTGAATAACTTGCAATTGAACGTAATAACAAAAAGCGAAGTTTATGTAGATAGCTTCCATGAAAGAATCGTCTAAATCTCCAGATCGCAAGGGGGCATATATGCCGGATATTACATCTGAAATGGAGTCGAGTCTAGATTCAATTCAAGAATTAGATTCTGAGGCATCTTCTTCAATTTTTGGAGGTACAGCAACACCAGTACAATTTGCACCGAATACCTCCACTGATGAGTCAGATGACTTAACGGCAAACACAGAGGATACAGATGCTAAAGAAAATAGCAACTGGTCAACATCATTACAAACCGTATTAGACCAGCCACCTTCATCTCTTCCCTATAAAATGCTGTTAGGGGGAATGCTGTTTTGTTCAGCTTTTGTAACTTGGGCAAGTGTTGGTCAAATTAACGAAGTCGGTAAAGCCTCAGGACAATTAGTTCCCCAAGGAGAGACTTATAAAGTTCATCCAGTTACCCCAGGCAAAATTGCTCGCATTCTCGTCAAAGAAGGTGAAGCAGTTAAAGCAGGACAGGTAATCGCAGAACTAGATCAAGAAATAGCCCTAAATGACGTTGCACGCTTACAGGAAGAGCGAGCATCTTACCAGAAGCAATTGCTGCAAACAGAAGCTTTGATTGAGAAAACCCGTCTAGAAGCTCAAACCCGCGTCAAAATTGCCCAAGCAGAGGTCAGAGGACAAGAAGCGGTTATTGAGCAAGTTAAAGCCAAAATGGATAGCCAGAAAGCAGCGATCGCTCAAATTGAGGATAGAGTTGCTACCAGCCAAATGCTAATGAAAGAATTGCGTACAGATGCCGCAGCTCAACAGGAAAGACTAGAAAGACTAAAATCTCTAGTGACAGAAGGGGCACTTTCTAGAGATCAATTATTTCAAGCACAGCGGAATTTAGGCGATCGTCAGCGTACAATTATCCAGCAAAGTGGTGACATCAAACAAGCTCTGACAGAATCCACTCGACTGCAATCTGATTTACAACAAGTAATGGCAGAATCGCAGCGAATGCAAGCTGAATTAGCCCGCAAACAAGCTGAAGTTAGCACAGTTAATTTACAAGCACAACAGACAATTCAAAGGCTGGAAGTAGAAAAAATTGACTTGCAAGCCAAACTTCAGCAAACCGAAAAGTTATTGGCACAAGCAAAAACTCGCCTAAAACAATTAACTTTAACTGCCCCTGTTGATGGATTTGTATTATCCCTGAACCTCAGCAACAGTGGTGAAGTCGTGCAAACTGGACAAACCATTGCCGAAATTGCTCCCCAGGGGTCACCGTTAGTACTATCGGCAATTTTACCAGACCGGGAAGCAGGTTTTGTCGAGGTAGGAGATTCAGCACAAGTCAAATTAGACGCTTATCCATTCCAGGATTATGGAATTATCTCAGGCAAAGTCACATCTATTTCCGCAGATGCTAAACCCAACGAACGACTGGGTGCAGTTTATCGCTTGGAAATAGTTCTTGACCGCAATCATGTCAGGGCAAATAATCAAGAAATCAAATTTAAAGCTGGTCAGGCAGCCAGTGCTGAAATTATAATCCGTCGTCGTCGGATTATAGATATACTGCTAGACCCCGTGAAGCAGTTAAAAGAAAGCGGTGTCAATTTATAAAAGTTGAATTAAAAAATTTATTTAGGGATTAGTCATGAACTACCATGTTTCTTCTGCTCAGAAAAATTTGACTAGAGGTTTAAATCCTGAACAATTTAATCAAATTGTGGAAGCAATTGCTGGGGGTAAATATTCCTGGGCTTGTTTATTGATTTTGCGTTTCGCTGGTTACAATCCACTCCACTTCATTCCCTACCGTACATACAGTCGTTTAATGAAAGAAAATAACCCATATAAGAAAGAATCCACACATACACAAAATAAAATCAAAGCTGGGATAAAATCCTCTGCAAATAGGTCTAATTCTACAACCAAAATTAATGACTTGGATTATGTAGAAAATACTGACGAAAAAGAAGCCAGTCTCCAAGGAGGAAATTTATACTATTCATCCTATGAATACATTAACGATCTGAACTGTAATTAGCCAGACTGATTAGTTTAAATTCCCTAGGAAAGCCTCTCTCCTTCTAGGAAAGAGGTCTTAAATTATAGGATTACTATTTGATTTTTGTTCGCGTAGCCTGCGCTTGCGCTTAAAAATCTCACTACACTTTCTGTTCCCTGTTAAGAGTTCCCCGTTCCCTACCATCACGAGTAATTTTACAAATCAAACCGGATTCCTATAGTTAGAGTATCTTTATAAAATAAATATAAAACTGTGGCGAGAGTCCAGAAACCGGGTTTCTTTTGACACCTATAAAAACCCGGTTTCTTTTATTTATAAACAACCTCTTAAATAAAACCTCGATTCTCTTGAGGACTTCTAGCCCCAGGCAAAATTCACACTCTCTCTCAATGACAGAGGAAAAATAGAGAAGGTTAAGTTTCTGCCAATTTGTCCACAATAATTGAACAAAAACAGGTATATTTTTTGTAAATCATTATGTAATAGCAAGTTTCGTTTTTTATCATGTTGAGTTTTTAGTATATCATCAATTTTTAAAACAAATAAATTCTATGAACTAGGTCTATTTTGAAACCCATAGTTTTGATTGACCTGGTTTTGTTTCCAAATCCTATATTTACTTTGAAAAGCTCTAGTTTTCGACTGGGATAAAGTTTAAATTGTATTTTGAGATAAACAGGTTTTAATAAAAAAATGATTGAATTTAAGGGTGAAATTATACTACCGGAAGAAATTATTACATTTCTTCAAAGGAACATGAGAATCAAAGAAATATGTAATAAAGTTTTACACCAAAAAATTATAGAACAAGCTGTTAAAGAAAGAGATATCACAATCACACCAGAGGAAATTCAAGAAGAAGCAAATAAAGTGCGTTATGCCAATCGTTTAGTCAAAGCCAGTGATACTTTTGCATGGCTTTCAGAACAGTTGATTAGCCCCGATGACTGGGAAGCAGGCATTCGTGATGCCCTCTTGAGTAAAAAATTATCCGAGGCTTTATTTGCCAAAGAAGTAGACAAATACTTTGCTCAAAATCAGCTTGATTATGACCAGGTTATACTATATAAAATAGTTGTTTCCTCTCCAGAATTAGCTCAAGAAATATTTTACCAAATCGAAGAAGGTGAACTCAGTTTTTATGAAGCTGCTCACCTTTATGATATTGATAAAAAACGCCGAAACTACTGTGGTTATGAGGGTAAATTTTACCGTTGGGCTTTAAAAGCAGATGTAGCAGCAATTGTATTTAGTTCCAGACCTGGAGATGTATTAGGTCCACTAACAACAGAACAAATTAGTTATTTGTTGATGGTAGAAGAGTTTATCCCTGCCGAATTAACACCCCAAAGATATCAAGAAATTTTAAATAAAATGTTTCAAGATTGGCTATCAGCAGAGCTTAACTATATTCTACATGCATAAATACAAATAAACCACATCTATTTTCTCCGAAGAAACACAGGAAAGAGAAAACAGGGAATAGGGAATCACAATTGCCTGGAAGGAGATAATCAAAAGCAGTTTATAGGAATCCGGTTTGATTTTTAAATAAAATTAGGTATCTGTAGGGTGCGTTATGACCTGGTTGACTGACAAAAGTCTTGGAAGTGTTGAAATTTCGTAGCCCCTCCACCCAACGCAATCGGTTGCGGTTGTTGGGTTACTCTGCTCAAAGCCGCTGTTGCGTCTACATGCTACCGCTCCGGGGAAGCAAGCTACAATCCAACCTACATCAAAAAGATTTGTCAGTCAATCAAACGCACCAAAACCCTTACATTATGCTGCCGTACTTTCCCCACATAACACAACGGCAGTTTTGCGGGATGAGTATCCACACCGCAAACTACCTCCCCTACCTGTTCCTCAAAAATCAAATATAGCGGTTTTCTGTTGAGTGTAGACGCACAGGGTCACCTCCCTACGGGTGGTACACAAATTTTACCTCACCCCGGCTAAAGCCACCCCTCTCCGCAAGTTCGGAGAGGGGAAGAGGGTGAGGGTAGGAGGGGGGAAGGGGGTGAGGTTCAGGCTGTATTGCACAAAGCGTGAAAACCGCTATAGTAATCCTAATATAAACAAAAAACAGAGAAATATTCTCTAGTACTCGACCAAGTAAACTATGCGGGGTTAATAAGGAAAGAACAAAGTTTTTTCTTCCCCCTCTTCCCCCTCTCTGCCTTTACCCCGCAAAGTTGGTGTGGTGGACTACTAGTCATAGGCGTGGAAATTAAATATGCGTCAGCTACAACCCTTGTTCCAGACGTAAAATTTTACGTCTGGAACATTCTTTTTCACCAGATGTCTTCTTTACTTGAAGTCACAATAATTGAGAGAAAATGTTGATGTTTCGGAGGCTTTTTTCCCGATTTTATAGATTGAGAATCGCGAATTTATGTTGATAATAAAGTATGGTAATTTACCTCCGCTAATTTTGGTTTTTTTGTTGAGCAATTACTTCCAGATAAGCCAATTTTTTCATTTTCCCTAAGCGGTTTTGGGAATGATTGGTATCAGACTTTTTGACAGAAGATTCCTTGGCAATTTCGACGTTTGTCTGTGGTTGTTGATTTACAACATTTTCCTGGGAATTATCTTTTAGTAATCGGTTATAAGTGCGATAGGGTATGTAATCTAAGGGATTGTAGCCAGCAAACCTTAACATTAACACACAAGCCCAGGAATACTTGCCTGAAAGAATAGCCTCAACTACTTGGTTGAATTGTTCAGTATCAACTTTATTGTCAAAAGTGTTAGCCACACCGAGATTATCGTGATTCATAGTTTTTGTGCAGTAGACTTTATAGAGTTGTTGAAATCTTGTTGTTCAAAATCTGTTCGATCAATTCCTATCCATGTGTTTGCAGTTGCTGATTCGCTTTTAGAAAGGGGCAATCGGTTTATAAGTAAAAAGTAAGTATTAACTATTAACTAATAAGTAACAAGTAATAACTTTAACCTCTGTCTGTTGGTAATAAAAAAGCTTTATACCATTTTTACGCTTATATTTTTTACTTATTACTTTTGACTTCTTACTTATTCCTTAAAAGTCCAAATGACTTTGGTAATGGCTGTAAAACCAGATTTAAATTTGAGGCTGTGGTTGTTATCTCTAACATGATTGCGATCCGCTGCTACGACAACTCTATATGACCGACTATTATTGACATCGAATTGAGAAACTATAGCACTAGATATGACCCTTACTGAAATCCTTGCTCGATTCCTATCAAGTTTGATTTTTAGTGACATTCCTTAAAAACTACTCCTTGGAGGTAATTGACTTCCACAATCACCTCCAGTACATGTCCAAATCACAACCATCAGAAAAAAAGCTACGCTACTTAACAAAACTCCACAGGAAAGAGATGAGGACTGCTGCTCTAATAACCTCTGCAAAGATGAGAAGCGATTACTGATATTGGTAGTTACTGGTTCCAGACTTTTAAGAGCTGTCCTTATCAGGTAGCTCCTATACAATATTGCTGTATGTGTAGTCTGTGCAGTTATAGTTGCACCTAGATTGTCATAGAGATGCAACACGCTGTCTGATTGGCTTGAGGTTTCCACTGCATTTAAGCTGATGATTCTTTCCATGAGCTAACCTTTATTCTTTACTTATGTCATGTCATGTGACTGGCATGAAAAAGTCTCCCCTTGGCTCTTGGTAGATGCAGTTCCTTGGAAAATTTCACTTTCCTCCTAATTTAATTAGTTTAAGCACAAAGTTGAGTGTATTTCAAACAACTAATTTTTTAGGAAGAAAACCGTATAAATACTTACACAGGTAATTAACAAAGAAAAAATCTTTGTCTTTGATAGTTAATCACAAAATCATCCCTATATTCGTATTTATACTATTTTTTTATGTTAATGTCATCTATTAATTTAGCAAATTTTTGCTGAATTGTACTGAATCTGTTCTGATATTTACTTATTTTTTGCAAAACTCTATCTGTTATCCCATATGCATGAGCTTGTGGGGTATCACCCCTCATTTAACATGTTCTTAATAATTGTATCCTCCCCATATTTTTAGGAATATTCTCTATTATAAATGTTATTTGCACTCCTGCGGCTATATTGATATTGATACCTTTTAGAGAGTGACAAAATTTGACATATTTTTATAATTTTTTTGACTCTGATTCAAGAATAGTTTATGAATATTGTTCAGTGAAACCCTTATGAAATAAAGATTTTAAACCTGTATAGCTAAAAAATGGAGAACGGAGAACAGGAAACGGGGAAAAGGCAAGATATAAGAGATATTGTCATACTTGGTTGTAAAAATTTATGGTGAGTGGCTATCTTAACAACCGTACTTTTGTCTCAAAATAATGACATTGGAAGAATTATTTATTTTCGAGTCTAAATTTTTGTAGTTCAACCATTCATAGGGTCTCTATAAACATCAAAAAACAATGCTTTTCAAATTAGACACTGTTTTACTTATAAGCTGTTTTTGTAATTTTGTAAGTATCTTGTAAATTTTATATGAAGTTATCAAAATTTTATATATTTAAGTAGCAAGCAATACAATATATATGCTATTAATTCAAACTCTTGAAACTGATATCAATTGGATACAATACATATCCATGTCATTTTCCTAGAGATGTGGGTATTTATAAATAAAAGATAAAGCCCAAAGAAACCCGGTTTCTTTGGGCATACATAGTCAAATTCTCGGTTCTCCACCCATACAATACCTTCACCAAAATACCCTCACCTTAGAAAGGTGGGGGTATAGGTAGCTTGCTTCCTCATTGCCTTAGCTTTCCCCAGGATAGCGCTACAAAGGCTGCATACCCAGCCTACAAGGATTTTAGCCCACCAACCTGGGCTTCATTCCTATACTCATATCTTGCACCATTCAAGGGCAACCATTGAGAAAGCGAGGCAGCGCGTTGCTTTGGTTTCCATGCGTTATAGCGACTGCCGGGGTTTATCAACGAAAAATTAGGGTTTTGACAGGTAAATATTGCCAATAAACCCGGTTTCTGACCCTGGTGCAAGATGTGTGTATAGCGGTTTTCACTCTTTATCAAATACATCTTTGTGGAATAGGCATTCCTGCCCGTCCTAATTTCGCAATCTACCAATCTTAGAGATTGTTTATACATAAAAAGAAACCGGGTTTGGGATAGGTGAAGAACTGAGAATTTGAGTATGTATGCCTTCATAAACCTGGTTTCTAGACCCTCACGGGAGTTTTATATTTATTTTATAAACACCCTCTTAGTGCAAAATTGTGACTCCAAGTCAATGTCTGCAATCAACTACTCCAACTTGAAATTTTCCCCCTAAAGCAAACAGCGGTGCATATCAATAATCTTCTTAGCCCAGCAAATATCATAAAACACTTTTTCAGAATAAAAAAAGTTAATAATGAACACAAGAACTAAAAAATTAGTTATCATTGTTACCAAAAAAAAAGATAATTGAGTTGATATTTCTGGTGACTAACACCTATACGAACATTCATTTCTGGTGCGATTGCTGAATTCCGTTAAAACTTTGAAAAACTTAATATATTCAAAAACTCTGTCTTGTGAAACCGGGTTTGGGATAGGTGGAGAACCCGAGGAAATGGCTCAACCCATTCCCCACCAACCAATCATGTGTCGCATTATTTTTTCAAATTGGTATCATAAACATAACTTGCACCATTTTCAAGAAAAGCCAGAGGTTCCTATGTTCTGGTTACCAAGGTGACGCTGGTAACTAGGGGAGGGGAGGCTACTCTTTATAAAACCAAAAAAACCGGGTTTCTAAACGCAAAATTTAGGCAAAGAGGATTAGTCATTCTCAAGAAACCCCGGCAGTCGCTATAACGCATGGAAACCAAAGCAACGCGCTGCCGAGCTTTTTAACCCAAGTGCAAGATGTGTGTATACCAATTTCAAAAAAGACTACTACACATCAATTATCTTATCTGAATCTGTTGCCTGTTGCCTGTTGCCTGTTGCCTGTTGCCCCCTTTAACCGAAGTGTAGCGTTCTTAAATGAAATTGGTATTAGTTAAATTAAATATAAAACCCTTTGCCTAAATTCAATGTCAAGTAAACAGCCCAAATTGCCATTGCTCTGAGGTAAATACTAGCACGGAAAGTTCCAGTAGCAGTTATGGCTTCAGGAGTGCGGAATTGTAGACCATTCTCGTAGACTTGTTTGACTACAGCTTCTGTTAACCTTAATGCTTCATCCTGCATCCCCATCTGCACCAGAAAAGCCGCCAAACCGAAATTAATCCCAGTCCAAACTTCTAGAGGGTGAGTAGCCTTAGGGTTTTCTGGAGAACCATCAGGACGAACCCCATTGGCAGCACCGAATTCACCATTGTGAAACTTGAGGAAGCAAGCCTCATAAACAGTCTTCAGGGCAGAAACAGCGCGATCGCATGGTACAATATCAGGTAAACTCAACAAACGGGCATAAAACTGTCCGCACAGTTGATCCGCCATCACCACATCCGAACCACTCTCACTATCCAGTCGATAATATTGCCCATTCCATAGTTTCTCCTCATACACTGTACGAGACTGTTCCAACCAACCTTCATAGATAGATTTTTGCTCCTCTAACTCCTCTACGTCCTCCTCTACGTCCTCTCTCTTGAAAAGTTGCTCTTGCGGGAAACCCACAAGACCGCACTTTTCGTTGCGGTCTGTGCGGTTATTTATTAAAATCTCAGCAATTGCGATCGCAGCCTCCAAAGCAGCCAACCACAAACCTCCACAATAAGCACTTACACCCCGCAATCGCCAATCATCAAAAGTTTGATCCGGTGCGCCAGAATTTTCGGGAATTCCATCTCCATCTACATCAAAGCCTTTCAGGTAATTGAGAGTTTGTCCAATTGCATTCCAGCAATCTTCCAGAAACTCCACATCATCAGCACCACTCAGCAGAAAATCCCGGTATACCTGCAACACAAAATCAGCACCCAAATCTTTCCAGAGATTGCAATCTTGGTAACTGGTATAATTTGTTTTCTCCCACACATGTTCATTCGGTGCCCCCAAATCATGGGGTGTAGCACCAGCCACCTTACGAACCGCCAGGGGACTTTCTGCACCAATGGTATAATAATATCCAATTACCCGGGTGCGATCGTCACTTTGAGGAATTCCCCTGGCAAAAGCACGAATTACCGTCTTTTCCAGTTCCGGGAACAGCATCAACAATCCAAAGGAACCGTAAAGCCGCACATCTAGACTTTCGTACCAACGATAATCTAGACATTCCAACACAGCAAATTGACCGATGGGGTCATCTTCAGTCGCCGCACTCCACAGTGTACCACCACTGGTAAGGTCATACAACTCGTTAAATAACGCCATTTTTAACCAATCAGGCAAATCTTGGCGATTGAGAATCGGTTCTTGCCAAGCTTGAATTTGTTCTCTCCACTGTTGATATTGTTTCAAAGCCGTGGTGGCTATAGCCCAAGCATTTTCACCGTTTCTGCCAAAAAAATCAGTATATCGACGGAAATAGTTGATTCCGGCTGCAAATTCAGTTACAGGAAAATCCCAAGCGAGAGTAAAGGGGATTTCTAAAGTTTCCCCTGGTTGGAGAGTAAAACGCACAGCCAAAGCTACCCCTACCTGTTCCTCCTCTGTGGCTAGGGTTTCATCTGTATGATTGGGCAAAGAACCATCTGCGGCAAAACTCTGCCACACATCCTCACCCGTACCTACGGGATTCCACCTGGCATGGTGAAATATTTCTACTTGGGGATGTTTGCGAGTGGCGATACACCAAGTTCCTTCTCCTTCCTGGGGTACGTCTCCCATACCCACCCGACCTAAAATGCAGGCAACATATTTAGTATTTTCACTTAAACAATTAAAATTATTATTACTTTCATTTAACCGTGGTTGGTATTCATAAACCGGACTACCATCATCCCGCAGCTTGACTTCCGGGGACTTGAGAGCATTCGTAAACCAGCCCACCATATTTTGCCAGGTAAGCATAATACTAACAGTTATGAGTGCATCAGTGGGATTGTGTGCCGTCCAGAGAAATACAGCTATAGGATAACTAGTTTCTTGGTAATTATTGGCACAAATAGGGGAAAACTGCTCGCAGGTTAACTGTGCTTGATATACCCCCTCATATACAAACCAACTGCGAGGATATAAAGCGTGATAAGTTCCTGTAGTGACTGGATTAATGGCGTTATTATTAGAACTAGGATACCATTGCCAAGCTGTTAAACTTCCGTCTTCTGGTGCTTGAGTACACAAAGCATATGCTTGGGAAGAGGTATTATTTGATTCAAAGACGCTAAATTGACAAGCGGGGATATTTTTGAAGACATGCTCACCACCATCAATGTGCCAGAGGTTAAAATCTCCCCGGGAAGAACGACCAATACAACCCGCACCGAAGCCACCTAAAGGCATTCCCTGCCAGGGACCATCATCGATATTACTAGCATAGCGGACTGTGTAGGGATTGTCCCAGCCTAAACCGATGGGACGACTCCAAGTGCAGGAGGGGATTTCTTTCATGGCGAGGTTTCACTGCGTGCGGTTTAGGTAGAAATTATCTCACGCATTAGACGCGCAACTGTTATTGAGTAAAATTGTTGGTGGTGAGATTACTGTCTTCGCTAGGGCTTTCAATATCTTACCGGCACTGGATCAGCCCTATTTTGTTGAACTAGAAGTTATTGACAATCAACTAACTGGGCGTTTCTTTGATGAAACTCGCAGCAATGAGTTGTTTAACCTCAGTGCAACAGATGATACTTTAACGGCAGGAGTTTCAGGTCTTGCAGTGCAAATCGTGTCTGGCTTTGATGATTCCATCAAGTCCACCTTTGATAATTTTGGTTCTAGGTCAGTCTCAGTGCCTGAACCTAACAGTTTGTTGAGTCTACTGGCTACGAGCGCGCTTACCATAGCTACTGCAATGAACTACCAGCCCTTACTTCGTTGAAGGACTGGTTTCTGCATCCAGCCCAGCAAGGAGTGATTTTTGACGCTTCTTTTGACCCAGTTGCTGCATGTTTCCCGTATTTTTACGGGTACTTAAAAAGAAAACTCAAAAAGGCGCAACTCAGTCAAAATAAAGATAATTTGCATAAACAGAAATCGACTTTGCAAAGTTAAGGCATGAAATAATAACGATAAGGCACTGGAACAGGGAGCATCCCAAATGTTTAAATTCCCCTCAGACTATAAGTCTGGGGAAGCATCCCAAATTTTAATAAATACTTGTACCCCATACCCTAGAAGGGTTTGGCTAGACGGACAAATGTTGATATCATATCAAAACATCCAAAAACTTAATTATGATATTCTGATTAAATCAGGATTTACGATATTGTCACAATTGGTCGTCGGTGCGTGACCGAGCGTTGTCAAAAAAATTGGTGACACTACAAACCTTAATTTACCGTACAGTATTTATAAAAGTGTCACACACCCTACCCTTATAAATGTGCCAGTTGCGTCAATCCTATAAATATCAGTTTCCTTCTCTAAGTACTTTTAACGCCACAATTCTTTACTAAATCAGCTTTATGTTGATTTATACATTTATATCTTTACCCTCTAAGACTAAGTTGTTTGCTACTTTTTATATAAAGGGAGCGGTAGAACCAAAATTACTTCAAATCCAACAATCCCTCTTCCTTCAATTTAGGATTAAATCGAATTTGCATTTGTAAACCTCGTGCTTGCAATACCTTTAAAATTTCCGCCTCTACTCGTCGCGCTACATTTTTAATAACCTTAATTTTCGCCATTTCATCATTAGCCGGATTATCATAGTTAGCCTGTTCTTCAGCAGTAATTAAGGCTTTGGCATCAATAGGCTGAGTCCATTTTGGTTTATCATCTCTATTCCCCATAGGTACAGCACCATTTTCCGCAATCCATGCCTTTTCAATATTTTCTAAAACAGCACGATTGGGACGTTCAATAGTTTGAACTTTTACCCAATAACATGATTGTGGTTGACGGATTAAATGCTGGGTTAAACTGACACAAACATTACGGGAATACCCAATAAATTGCAATATTTTTTCTTGATTAAAAATTGCATAAACTCCAATTTTACTTTGAAATTCTGCGGGTAATTTACCATTATTATCAATGTAAGGAATGTATTCTAAGTCTGTTAAAGAAAAAATATTGCTATCAATCGTCATAATTGTCTTGTCAAGGGTAAAGAACTATTGACATAAAACTTCTTGATCTGGAGTTTCAAGTGTGAAACTACCATCAAAATTGTGAGTGATTATCAGTGAATTCGACTAACCTCTTGGATTCTACAATTTTGTCAGCGTCTAAGAGAGTTTTCAAAATTAAGAATCTTGAAGTAGGATCATGATACTTCCAATCTTTCGATATATAAAGTAACCTTTTGGGAATCTAACCATAACTATAGCGAAGCGAGTTTTTTGAACCCCATAACTATAGCGAAGGGAGTTTTTCTGGATACAAGCATTGCAAATTCGCAATAGTTTTAACTATAGCGCTATAGATATAAGCATTGCAATTTCGCAATAGTTTTAACTCTAGCGCTAGAATTTTTCTGGCAATGGAACCCTGTAACTATAGTGAAGGGAGTTTTTCCACTTAAAACAATTGCAACTTCGCAATAGTTTTAACTCTAGCGCTATAGATATAAGCATTGCGATTAGGCAATAGTTTTAACTATAGCGCTAGAGTTTTTCTGGCAATGGAACCCTGTAACTATAGCGAAGGGAGTTTTTCTGGATATAACCATTGTAATTACGCAATAGTTTTAACTATAGCGCTAGAGATATAACCATTGCAATTACGCAATAGTTTTAACTATAGCGCTAGAGTTTTTTTGGCAATGGAACCCCGTAACTATAGCGAAGGGAGTTTTTCTGGATACAACCATTGCGATTACGCTATAGTTTTAACTATAGCGCTAGAGTTTTTCTGGCACCATAACTATAGCGAAGGGAGTTTTTCCAGATACAAAAATTGCGATTACGCAATAGTTTTTTTTGGGAATTTCATATCTTGCACTTACAAGTTTCATTAAAGAAACTAACTCCTGCCCAGACGCTCCGCGAACGGGGTTCCCCGCGTTGAGCAAACTTCGGGGACCCAAACCGACACCCTACCCTACGGGAAAGCCTACGGCTAACGGGTATCTACTCCCCAGAGGCTACGCCAACGCCACTTTGGCGAAGAGAAGTTGCGTGCGCGGAGAGAAGTTCGTTGGCGGTGAGACAGTGTGGTCTTGGGGGTTTCCCCCATGAACAACTGCGAACCCGAAGGGGGTTCCCCCGCTTAAAGAAACTAACTCCTAAGCCCTCCGGGCAGGCTGCGCCAACGGAGACGCTCCGCGAACGGGGTTCCCCGCATTGAGCAAACTTCGGAGACCCAAACCGACAGGCAAGCGTGGACTCACCGCCAACAACTCTGTGCTTACGCAGGCTAGAAACCCTGATTTTTCCTAGTCCGCGCAGGCGGACTACTCTGCGAGAAGCCGCACTTCTAGCCTACGGCAATGCTTACGCATACGAGAAGCCACTCCGTGTCTACCGCGTCTATGTACATGTAGCCGCACCCTTATAGGGTGTCGGCTACTTTGAAAACACGCCCTAGCCCCTATATTTCTTAAGACTTAGCAACTGCCAAAAAATAAACGCAAGCGTCCATTTTAAAGACTAACGCTTGCGCTTGTGCAATTCGATTTAAATATTGCTACAGGGCTTGTAACATTTGTTTAATTTTGTCATCTTGACGTTCCTTGAATTTATTTGGGAAATTGAACTCGATGGCAATCTTGTTACCATGGAAGTCTTCATCTACAGAAGCAATTTCAGCGACAAAACGATTTGATGAGGAACCATTGGTATCCTGACTCAAAAGTAAACCAACTAGTGGTTTAACAGTACGCATCACATGCAATTCATTTTGTCCAATAAATTTATCCGCAGCAATGGCTTTTTTACCATCTAATTCTAGGCGTAAACCACTGACTCCCATTTCTGTAACTACACCAGGGAAAAAGTGACCATCCCAGTACATTTGACCGAAAACGCTAACTTGCTTGCGTACCTTTTTCCGGGTAACGGGTTTGATATCACGCAAGGAACGAGTCAGACTGGTGGCTAAAAACCAAATAGATTGTAAGGGTTTGTCTTCGTGTTTTCGTTTTTGAGAATACCATTCCCGAACATCCGAATATAAAACTAGAACTAAATCATCCTGTTGGGCAGGGGTAATATTGATAAAATCAACTGCCAAATGAGTTTCTGTATCATTGACAGGAGACAGACGCACAACCCTTGCTGTTAATGAAACACGAGCGGTGAAATCTCCCATCACCTCTAGTTGGACTTCATCTGGTAAATTGGGCCAAGATTCTAAGGAAATTAAAGCCCCAGTTTCCGAGATATTAACCGTTTCCCCCATGATGGTTTGGTTATTGCTGGAAATTACCACAGGAAGCCGTCGCTGCAAACGGTGGGCAATACGTATTTGTGGTTGTTCTAATCCAACTAGTACAGCTGCTACCAATAACGTCAGGTTAAAACCAGACCAGAGGGTGTTTACTAACACAGCTTCTGTATCCTCTGGACGCAACAGTAACCAGAAGGGAACAGCAACCAAGGAAACAATTACCAGTGAGGTGACTATTACCAGACCCCGCATTGATTGCCAGTCAAAGGTACGTTCGGTAATATATCCTCCCTTATCGGTAACGTTAAAAGAACCCATTTTGGGGTTAATCAGCGCCAACAAGGTTACCCACCCCGCTTGGAAAGACATCACAAATTCAAAAATTTCATTCCAGAGGGAGAAACGGACTTGCTTATAGATAATGTGGTTAGTAAATAGTGACAGGAGAACGTGGGGAAGTGCGTAGGCTAAAGTTTCCAAACCCAAACCTTGGATGGGGTTAATCCCGAATAACAAGAACAATGTGGGAATAATGGCATAAATCAGCCGGGGATAGCCATACAAAAAATGGGAAGTTGCACTGAAATAACAAATGCGTTGGGCAAATGTCAGATTTAGTTTCCGGTTGAATAAGGGGTTTTCAATCCGCAGAATCTGCGCCATTCCCCTTGCCCAGCGTACCTGTTGACCCACGTAAGCAGACAAAGTATCTGGTGCTAAACCAGCTACCATGATTTTGTCGTAGTAAATAGACCTGTAGCCGCGAGAATGTAATCGCAACGCTGTGTGACAATCTTCTGTTACCGTTTCCACCGCAATTCCATCCACTTCCAAGGCATGGCTTTTACGAATTACTGCCGCAGAACCACAGAAAAAGGCTGCATTCCAAAAATCGTTACCGTTTTGCAGCACCTTGTAAAAAAG
The DNA here is from genome assembly GCA_030065825.1 of Nostocaceae cyanobacterium. Taxonomy (GTDB): domain Bacteria; phylum Cyanobacteriota; class Cyanobacteriia; order Cyanobacteriales; family Nostocaceae; genus JASJCY01. Next base: position 30,505 of record JASJCY010000007.1, read on the forward strand.
TTCATTGCTCACAGGCACTTTACCATCTGTAAGCAAATTCCGCTCAAAGGGATCGGGGTTATAAAACCAGTGGGGGGTTTGGACAAATGATACTTTGGGGTCTTGAAAGAAACCCACTGTATGTAGGAGGAATTGCCGGGATGGGATGTGGTCGCAGTCCAGAATTAAAACTAAATCCCCATCGGTTTTGCGAAAAGCAGTATTGATATTACCAGCTTTGGCATGTTCATTATCACCCCGCGTCATGTGAATACAGCCCAGTTCTTCACACATTTCCTTGAGCTGTTCCCTGCGTTTGCGGAATTTTTCCCGACGTGGATCGTCTTCTTTATATCTTTCTGGACGACCATCATCCAGGATATAAACTTTTTTCTTGTTTGGGGCATATTCGCAAGCTATGGCTGCTAATGCTGTCTTGCGTACTAGCTCCACATCTTCATTGTAAGTGGGAATATAGATATCAACCTTTAACCATTCTTGTTCAGGAATAGTGGCAAGGTTGATAGGTTGACGATCCTTGATTTTTAGGGTTTGGAAATATGCCAGTACCAGGGTGATGACCGCATAAAGTTCTGCGGCAAACAACAGCACACAAGCGATGCTGTTAAGAACGCCATCAAAGTTGAGGGTGTAGCTAGTCCGGTAGTAGAGATACCGCATTGTTGTTACTAAGCTTAACCACACCATAAATAGGTGGTAATACAAGCTCACTTCTGGAGAAGATTCTTTGCCCTCAGCACTAACAACAAAATAACCGAGTAGCACTAAAAATACGGCTATAGCCCCCTGTTGCCAACGTTCTAGGGGAGTAGTAATTAGTGGAACTGAGAGTATCAACAGTAAAAGTACTACCCACTTAAACTGTTTTACTCCTAGCTTTCTCAGAACCCTGTCAAATAATTTGGGTATCCTATCTACTAGCCAATAGCTGAATGGAGAACGCCGGCTATTGCCTTGCTTATTAGCTCTTTTTACAGAAGAAGACATTTTGGTTCAACAGATTTTCAATAGGGAATCTTAAAGTTTTTACCTGTCTTGATTTAGATTTGAAAATTATCAAAAAAGAGTGGATTTTAAGAGCTAATAGCTAATATTTAAAATCAGCTATTAGCCTTTAATTAGTATGGCACACCCTGAAATTTAAATATATGTCCCCATGTTTGGGGAAACATTAATTGATATCTGTAATTTGCACTTCTTAAGTTGTAATTACAAATCTAAACTTTGTCAGAATAGGAAACTATTAAAACTCCCTGTTAACAGATTTATTTGCTGTCATTAGGGTTAACACGCTTGAGATATAACTGACCGATACCATAAAGCAGAAGAGTTACACCCACTATACCCGCAGGTAGCAACAGCCAGTTTTCTTGGATAATCCGCGATGCTTTGCTGAATATGGATGTATTCTCCAAGCGACGGGATTCTGGAGCATTTTGGAAAAATGCCAGTTGGTAGGCATCTGGATCGTAAGGAAGTGGGTTTTTCTGGTCGCTGTCAATTAGTACCGTGTCCTGTTTGAGTTGGAAAAACCAGGGGTCTTGATTTAGAACCTGTCGGACTCTGTCTAAGCCAGTTTCTGTTTGAGCTGTTAAAGCCAAAACCACGCGATCGCCATTCCAAGGAGAGATAATTTGTTTAATCATCCCTTGTGAATCTTGGGGGGTTTGAATTGTTGAGTCAGCGAAGGAGCGGGAAAATGCTTGACTGAGATTAAAACCCTGAGACTGGCTTAATACTTCTGGTAAGGGAAAATCATTTATAGTCCCAATGGTCACCAAATGCTCCCCATCCCGGACTGCCTTTGGTAAGTCTGGGGGGATGTAAACGTCTAATTTGACTCCATCTGCTTGACTCAGACGTCCCAAACGTTCGCTAAAGGCTAGCAGGGTCAATATATCGGTATTGGAGGGATTTGGGGGTAAAACAGCTGCTGTTCTAGATAAGTCCTGGGGTGCGGCAAAAGGAAAACCAAATCGCATTAACTCTAGGTTTGGTAATTGCACCGAAGTTTCTCGATTTAAATCGAAACTAGTATCGGCATGTACTGTACCTGATAACTGCTGAGTTGGTGGACTGCTACATCTTTCTCTATCAAAGGGTTCCCTAGGATTCATCCGGAAGAACACTTGCAGTTTCGAGTCGGGCTGAATCAGGTTTGCTGGTAAATCCACCTTGAGATTTTTGCGATTTTCACCAGATTCGGAGGTCAGACGGGCACCACCAATAAAAACTCCATCCAGTAAAACTTCTACTGCCGAGGTTCTGGGATTCACTTGGGGACCGTAGCTATAGACCAAATTCATCGAACTACCGCGCAAGAACCTGTCATCTGGCAAAGCGCGAAAATCAATTTCTACAGGTGGTGCACCTGAACCACGTACAGTCACATCCCTAAAAGATTTTCCGTCAACTTGGGTTTTAATGTCGCTGAGTTTAAACTCATTTGACTCTGGTAAATAACGGGGCCACTGTCGCACTCCTGGTGTTCCTATGTCTTTGATCTGATCTACAAAAATTACTTGACCAGTGCCCATTCTCTGTAAATCTGGCTCCGCCAAAAACTGTGCTGCCTTCTCAACCCCTTTGGGTCCATTACCAGTCACAATCAAAATTGGGACTCCACCCTCTTTTTCACTTTTAGTTAGGATGAGTACCCCTGTGTCCGGGGAAACTGGGCTTTGAGAGCGATCAAGAATTTGAGAGCCAATGATTTTCACAGGCAACTTTAAGGAGGCTAGAATTGGTTGTTCCCTAGGAGTACCTACGATTACTAAGCGATCGTTACCTCTTGCTGACCCCACATCAGGGACCATATCAGTGTCTATAGGGCGAAACTCTGCCTTTCTGCCTAAAGAAGCTTGCAAGCGAGAAGATGCTGTTAACCAGGATTGGGTTACTTGGCTGGGTCGTAAATATTTAATCTTGCTGGGTTCTAAACCCAGTTCGTCCAATAAGGGATAGGGATAGCGGCTAAAATTCAGAGGAATTGGCTTGGGATTAAATTGAAAAGTTAACTTGGAATCTGGTAAGATTTCTGTCCACAAGTCGGGGCTACCGGGGTCGGTACATTCTTCGGAGTTATGCTGCTGCGCCACAATCTTAATTTCGTTATAGTCCTGAAGCAGCTTTGGCGGGATATTAAACAGAATTTGCCCGACTTGAGACTGTCTGCGGTTCAGGGGTACACTGCCGATGCTGGTATCGTTTATCAGTACTGTCAGATTAGAACGATTGGCATATAAGGCTGGGGAATGTTGAAAGCGGACTAAAGCTTTGAGAGTTTTAACATTCCAACTCCGAGGACGGGTAAAACCAAGACGGGCTTCTGCATAAGACCCCCGCAGACGCATACGATTGCCTACAATCGGACTGCGATTAAATTCTAAGTTGTGGGTAAATACTGGCTGGGATTGTTTGGCTGCACTGGCTGATTTTCTGTTTGCTTGTGCCAACAACATAACCGGCTGTTGCCCTGAATTTCCCAGTAATTGGTCATTTTGGGGGATAGATAGGGAATCGTCTAATTGCAGGTCACCTCCGCTTTCAGCACGAGCAGATGGGAATGAACTTGGAAACAGTAAAAGACAAAAAGTAACAATAATGGCTTTTTTACTGATTTGGGACAGTTGAAACAACAACTTCATGGCACGGTGTAATAGTTTTGGGTTAACTCAGGGTTGGATATTTTCGTTGTATGAATTTTTCGTAGTTATAAATGCATAAGTCTGAAATGTTTCTTTTATACCGCAAAATGTGAATTTTTTTTACTTCATAGTCGAATTTTCAAAAATGTATCCCTTTTATTAATTTGTCTGTAAGAATTTGCCCTCAATTGCCTCCGGAGGCAGCAAACCCAACCAAGCTAGGTTTTGAGTATAATATGCGGAAATATCACCCCAAATGCCGTCTTGGTATTGGGGTATTAGTTTTGTCTCCAACACTTCACCTGCTAGTTGCGGTGCCACTAACCTCCAACCTGCATAGACCATGGCATACTGGGATGTGGCTTCATAATCGACTAATGCTGTTCCCTGGAGGTCGATACGGGCTGGCAGTCGGGATTGTTCACGCCACAGTTGTTGTAGGTGAGTGCTGGCTGTTTGCAAATAAGCCTTAGCCTGAGATGAATTAAACCATTGTGCATCCAGTGCCAGACGCCACCAAACTCGATAAGCATCAAAGCTATACAAACTCTGAATTTTGCTTGTTGGTGGTAGAGGTTGGTATTTCCCGGTTTGGACATTCAAACTCACCCAGTCACTAGGCAATCCCACTGCTGAAATTTGGGAAGATTTCTCCAGAATTTCGTAACTAGTTTCTACCAGACTCAACCAATCACGTTCTTTATCCACTTGGGCAAAGATGCGAAAGGCATAGGGAGCCAGATATGAAGGATTAAGATGAATGGTAGATGCATTGGGGACAAATGCAGCCTTTGGACCCGGTAGCAAATAACGCTTTCCTCCCACAGCAGAAACCGTGGAAAGCTTCCATAAATCCTCCAGCTTGGTTTTTGCCAACTTGAGGTATTCTGGGCGATTCCAGCGTCTTGATGCCAAAATGAGGGCAGTAATGGCATCAATATCGCCATCGCTGGCAAAGTTGTTATCGATAGTGCCCCAATTGCCATCTGCCTTCGGTCCCCACTTCCATGCCCATAAACTGTCTGTAGGTTTGCCCCCTTCTTGACGTCGGAGGTTATTTTCCGCCCAGTTTAAGGTGAGGGCAAAAACTGCCGGATCGTTGATAAATACAGCCCGCAGCATGGCATAAGCCTGTCCCTCACTGGTAGAGCGATCGCTGGCTTCATAATCGATCACCCTGCCATCGTCTTGAATAAATCTCTGGCGGTAGCCTTCCCAACTTTGAGCTAATAACTCTCGATTAGGAATCGATGGGGATAGTTCTGCCAAAAATACTGATGTAGTTTTGCCATCAGTAAATGGTGTTTTTGCTACCACAGGAGTTTTTTTACCAGTTGTTTCAGGCTTAAAGACCGGGTATACTGAGTTACAAGCATAAAAGGCGATGGGAAAGGCAATAGCTGCCAAAATTGCCAGGTATCGCATGATTAATCAGTTATTTGCAACGTTGTTATCTTGGGGTTAATTTACTTCTAAGTGTAGACGGTGATTCATTTATAACCTTTGATGGATGGAATTTGACAGATAGGACAGTGATTTTCAAAGAGTAACTCCAGAAAGCCTTTGTAGTAATTATTCCCATCCAACTAGTCCCAATTAACTGAGGATGACTAAATTTTCCCAAGCCCTAGGTTAGAACCTTTCCCAAGGAGGTTGAAAACCTCGTCTGCGCAGAAAACCCTCTTGAATTTGCTGCATCCTTTGAGATACACCAATATCCCTTGTGCCACGAGATGCCTGTTGCATTTGCATTTGTTCAAGCTGTTCTAGGGCTGCCAAAGGCTTATCTAAAACCGCATTTAATTCGGCAAGGGCACGTTGTGCGTCTTTATCTCCCGGCTTGAGCGCCACAACTTCTTCATAAATCTGCTGCGCTGACATAAATCGCCTTTGTTCAAAGCGGACTCCTCCCAAAGCTGCTAGGGCATCTACATTATCTGGCTGCTGTGCCAAAATCTGTTTGTAAATTTCGCTAGCACGGTTGAAATTCCCCGCAGCTCTAGATAACTCTGCCTGTAACTGGTAATTGTTGGGAGTGTTGGGAAGACGGACAATTAAAGCCCTTGCCAAGGCTCTTGCTCGTACTGGATTGCTTTCTTTGATCGCTTCGATCAGCTTTACTTGCATACGAGTCCTACTAGGATTCACCTGAGCTAAGTAACTATACAGACCTTCCCGTTGGGGATTGGCAGGTAAGGCTTCTACTAAGCTAAACAGTTCTGGGGGGGTATTAGTTGCAGGTTGGGTTGCTAACCAACTGTTAAGGACTGCTTCTGCTTGTGCTTGGGAAATGACTTTGGCTTGATAGGCAATGCTAGTCCGTCCCAGTTGCAGGTTGATATCTTGGGGTTTACGAGCGATTAATTGGTCATAAGCAGCTAAGGCTTCTTGGTAGCGCTGTTGTATTAAACGTATCCCAGCTAACCCCTGCAAAGCAGCATCCAGAATGTTGCTGCTAGTGGTTTGATTGGCAATTAATGCCTGATAACGTTGGGCACTGCCTTCTAGGTTACCTTCCAAGCGCTCAATATCTGCCGCCAATAATTGCGGTGCTAAATCTTGCTGTCCTTGGGGAGTTGAAGTATATGCTGCTAAGGCTTGTCTAGCATTATTTGTATCATTTAGCCCTACGTAAATTTGTGCCAAGCGAAAATACAAAAATGGCAGATTCACTCCGGTATTGTTGACAGTTGAATGTAAAAGAGTTTGATAAATAGTCAACAATTGAGGATCGGGATTCTCTACTTGTGCCAATGCTTTCCCAACCTCTTGCAGTTCGCTGGGGTTAGAAGGCAAGGTTTGCAATGTCGCCAATAAACGCTGGGTGAGTTCTTGGGAATTCAAAAAACCCAGTTTATTTTCTAAGGCAAACTGCCGCACCAGCAAGCTTTGATCGTTGGGGGACTGGGCTACCGCTTGCCGATATAATTGCAGCGCTCTTTGCTCTCCCTGGGGTAAACCTAAACCGCTAAAGACATCACCCGCTTCTTTTAACAAATTGACAGAAGGGTTAGGATTTTGTGAAAGCGCTTGACTGTAGAGTTGGAAAACTTGATTTGCCAAGTCACGGTTATCGGTAACATTACGAATTTCATTTAGTCCCCGTGCTAGGGGTAAAATCGCATCCGTTCTTCCTTGTAAGGGATCTAATATCGCTAAAGCCTGCGCCTCCTGTCCATTTTTAAGGTAGGCAGCCGATAATTCTTTACGGGTAAATATAGCTACTTCATCCAGGCTTGTTGAGCGTCCCAGCTGCGCCTCCAACACCTGTATAGCTGCTGCCACATTACCAGTTTCCCGTAAGGTGGTACCGTAGGCTACAGCAGCATAGCTTTCAATGTTTCTACCACTACTGCGGTAGCGGTTAAACAGTTCCAAGGCTTTTTCAAAATTACCAGTGTAGGTATAAGTTTGTGCAGCACCAATGATTGCATCTAGGCTGGGATTATTTGCCAGGACAATTTCGTAGTCCGCCAGAGATTCCCCAAATCGTCCCCGGTAAGAATAAAGAGTAGCCCGCCAACCCCGAGCTTCCATATCATCGGGATTTTGTTGCAAAAATTTTGTCAGGGCTTCAATCCCCTTAAGATGCCGCTGGGGGTTACTAGTGAAAGTACCTAGTAAACCAACTGACTTTAACGCCAATTGGTTATTGGGGTCAATCTCCAGTACCCGTTGATAAGCATTCCAGGCTTCTTCAATCCGTCCAGCGCGACGATAGGAAATTGCTAGTCCCAACCTAGCTTGTAAAGATCGGGGCTGACGTTTGAGGGCTTGCTGGAAAGCAGTGATCGCATCATTTACCAGTCCCTTTTCTAACAAATCAAAACCCTTTTTCACCCCTGCTGGTAAGTTCTGTGCTTGGGCAGTAGCTATTTTACTACCTAAGGCAGGTAGTTCTACAGGGTAAGTAAAAAGGAAAAATGAAACAGTAAAAAGACAAAGATTTGTTATCCTTTTACCTTTTAGCCCAATTCCCCTACAGGGGAGGCGAATTGTTTTGCCTTTTCGCTTGTGGCTCATTGAGAAAGTCTCCCTTTTGGAGTCACATCAAATTCTGATTTCACCCTGACACCGACAACAGTTTCTTCAAATTCATCTCTTCCTTGAACAGTAAAACCTAACCGGAGATTCGGGAGAAATTTAAAATCATAGTACAATTCCAACACATCTGGTTGATCTGCACCACGGCGTAAACGATCATTTGATAACGCTCGTCCATAAGCTAAACCCAGTCGATCATCTGGATTCAATACATCTAGAAGACTAATACCAAACATATAGGTATCAGCTCCTTCTGCCAAGTCACGGTTTTCATAGCGACCATAGCGCCCAAAAAGACCTATTTTGGAATTAGGAATAAACACTTCCGCATTAATACCATATGCTTCTTCGCGATCGTCTTCCAAAATTCCAAATCTATCATCTCCCCGTGAAAGTCCAAAGCTTTCTGCAAAGCTATCGTTATTACCAGCATCGCGAGCAGTTGCATAAGTACCGCGAATAATGGCGTTACCATAACGGACACCAATTTCCCCAGCAAATCCATCAAAGCTAAAGTCACTAAGTTTGTCTGATGATGAAAATACAGCAGCTTTAGCGTCAATGTTATCAGTAAGACTCCAGTTAACCAAAAGACCGGGATGAGAACTAATACCCGTTGATGATAGGGCTGGATTGGTTTGGAAGACGGGATTGAAAAAGTGGCTGGCTCCGTCTTTAGCAAAGCTGTTACGATCAAAATAAGATGTTAAATCTAATTGACCCACCACAAAACGCAAATTGGGCAATCCTGCCAAGGAAGTAGCAAGATAAAGCTCGTTGATACTTAAACCTTCTTGTCGGGAGTCATCCAAAGAGCTGTCTTCACTGGTTAAATCGAAGGTAGCTCCAAATAAAACTTGGGGAGTAAGTGGGTAAACCCCCGACAATCTTGCCCGTGCGGTAGTATCTCCTCCTTGGGTTATATAAACACCTTGTACGAATAAAGAAGGTTCACCCAAGGCAGTACTTTTGAGTAAACGACCTTTTTGGTCGTTAATCGTCTGTGGTGCAGCTGGTTGATTGTTAACAATCGGGGCTGGGGCTGGAGTAGTGTTGTATTGTGGCGTCCCTGGCTGATTATAGGTTGGTGGTAGTGGCGCTGTTTGGGGTTGCGCATTGAACATTTGGTTGAAAGTGGGTGCCCCTGGTGCTGTGAATTCTTGCTGTTGAGTAGTGCCAGGAAATGGTGGTACTGAGTTAACTTGAGCATTCAGTAATTGGTTAAAGGTGGGAACTCCACCGACACCTGCGGTTGTAGGATTACTGCCAGGGAGTGGCGGTAGTGGGGCAACTTGGGTATTGAATTGCTGGTTAAAGGTGGGTGTCCCTGTCGCCGAATAGTTGGGCACTGATGGTGCATTTTGACCATTTAGCAACTGGTTAAAGGTGGGTGTTGCCCCTGTGGCAGCATAACCAGGAGCTGACGGCACAGCTTGGTTATTGAATTGCTGGTTATAGGTGGGTGTTGCTCCTGTGGCAGCATAACCGGGAACTGATGGCACAGCTTGGTTATTCTGCTGGCTATAGGTAGGTGTTGTCCTCCTCACCCCATAATTGGGCACCGATGGCGCATTTTGACCATTTAACAACTGGTTAAAGGTGGGTGTGGGGGCAGCCCTACCTACAGTAGCAGGGCTACCGGGAAGTGGAGGCAACGGTGCAGTTGGGGCATTAAATTGCTGATTATTGTAGCTACCTCCTGCACCCTGTAAACCGAAACTGACATCAGAACTATCTCCACCAATTGCCAGGGGTGTATTACCTGATAACTGATTCTGATTTGTCAACACCGCTGTTGCTTTTGGTACATCTCCAGCCACAGGCTGCTGAATGAAGGTATTCTCCTGTTGTTTGAGATCCGCTAGTGGCACCTGTTGTATGCGATTAGTGGTGAAATTTCCTGTATTAGAAGACACTGTGCCCGGTGCTGGTGGCACATTTTGGGCAGCAGATTTCTTTTTGACCTTGGGTGGCTTAGGAACTGGTAGTGCTCCTCCTAAGCCTAATTGAAAATTACCAGCCCCTTGTTGAGATTGTTGAGAATAATTTACTTGAGCTAAAGAGGCTTCACCTGCGACTAGTAGCCAGAACAGTGAAAACGAAGCAACACAAAGCCGTAGATATAAATTATGATACCTTTGAGGAAAGGTAAATTTATGACATACTAATCCTTTTTGGATCATTAGCCTCACTATTACAGAATTTAAGATTAACGTTATACAATGTCGCCACTTTAGCAAAAAATTTGAGTAAGTTCGACTAGATAGACAGATATTAAAATTGTCCGTCGATTACATCAAGAACAGATAAAGCTTTACTTGTAAAGAGTAAACTTTTCCAATATTAAGCAAAAATATGGTCTACATCAGGTTATATACAGTTAAATAAGCTGATTTTTCTCTACTCATAGTCTTTTTATAGCTTTTTATGCAAAAAATTCCAAATTTATCCGTCACTACCCCCTTGACAGCTACTATCCTAACGCTTTTGGTCGGCAGTTATGGCTGCATCAAAAAAGCACCAGAAGAAGTGAAGTTAGAAATTCAAAGTATCCAGCCTGCTGGTAGTCAAGGTGTATACACAGTGGTAGGTACCACTGATTTGCCTGAGTATAGTCGAATCTCAGTAATGGCAGTTCGCTATTTGCGTCCGATTGTCCAAGAAGAACGAGTATCTTTGAGATCCCAAGTCATTCCCAATCGTTCTATTCTTGCCCGTGAGAATGTGGAAGTGAAAAAAGACGGGCAATGGGAGGCTACACTAAGATTGTGGAAAGTTGCACCTAATGGTAGTTTTCAGGAAGTCTGGCAAGCAGATCAAGGACAAATGAAAGTTTCACCAGAAAGTAGAGTCAATTTTATTGCCGTCTTCAATCCTGGTAGTCAGCAGCAAAAATCAGAAAGGTTAACCTCAGCAACCAACACACTCGAAAATCAAAACCTCGAAGGTAAGTTGGTTCGCTTTACCAATGAAGGGGAAAAGTTTGTACAAGCAACCCAAGCAGAATTTATACCCCTACCAGAGGGCAAAACAGTACCACCCCGTCCCCAACCAGAAGATATCAATGGTGGCTGGGGAAATCGATATCAAATCAGACCCCAACCAGTAGCTTCTCGAACTATTACACTCCCAGCAACTAAATCCCAGAAGACTAATGCTCCCCTAAGTCCTTCAGAATTTCTACGTTAAACAAATCAGAGGGTGGGTTACGCTGCTGCTAACCCACCCTATTTACTTCCGAGTTTATACTTACGTTAAACAGATTAAAAGATACGTTAACAGTAGCGTAACGCACCCTACCTGCTTGCACTTCCTTAAGGATAATCAGGAGGCAGAGCCTCCAAACCCTAGTTACCAGCGTGACGCTGGTAACCAGAACATAGCGACCTCTGGCTCTTCTTGAGAATGGTGCAAGTTATCAGTTAAACAGATTAAAAGGTGCGTTAGCAGTAGCTTAACGCACCCTACCTAGTACCTACGTTAAACAGATTAAAAGGTGCATTAGCAACAGCGCAACGCACCCTACCTGCTACCTGCTGTTGCCCGTTGCCCGTTGCCTGTTCCCTCTCCCGAAGAGAGATAAAAGCTCCCTAGCGAATCAGTAATGCATCGGAGTTGGGAGTTTCGTAATATACGCTAAACTTTTCAGGAGCTTTGACCCCAGTGTTTTTGGCTTGAGGTGCTAGTTGCAGATTTTTCTCCATAGCCTGCATCTGCAACATCATATCTCTAAGTTGTTTTTGTAATTCCTCGAACTCAGAAGGATTTACTGGTGTTTTGTTGGCTTCATTGACGGTAGCTGTTTCTTGGCTGCTGTTAGTGTGTTTTGGTACATAACCAAGGAAAGCTTGAGCAGAAGCAAATGCAGAAGCTGCAGTAACAGATGTAGCAGCACGTGAGGTATGTTGGTTAACTGCACGTCCTTGTATCGCTTCTGTTGGGGGTTCGTATACTTCGACCGGAGTTTGTGCCACAACAGGTTGAGATATTGGTTGGGGGAAGGTGTTTGAGTTTACAGCTACCTCAAAAGGTATTTCCTCATCCAAAAAACTTTTTAAACCAGAAACTTGTAGCCGAGTCTCTGACTGTTTGAATTCACTGAGCAATAGTTCCTTCTCTTGTAAATTTTTCTCCAGAGCGGATACATGTTGTTCAAATTTCGCCGACTTACGAGAAGAATGACGCCAGCCACAAACAGCTGCTACAGAAATTCCGGCTCCGATACTAATTGCGGTTGCTCCGATTACATAACTAATCGCTCCTTCTCTCACTCTACCAGAAAAGAAAGGTTCTTGTTCTAACTTAATGTCGATTAGTTTATCTCCAACCATACCTAGAGGCACAGTCATGGCTGAAAAAACAGCTACGGAAGCGATCGCAGGGGGTAGAAAAAATTTTTCGAGTGTAGATAGAGCCATATTTAAACCTTGGATAACTTGCAAAAGAAAAGACAGATGAAGGATATGAATATATGTGGTAGTTCTTAGAACTGATACAATTTAGCTGTTTTGTCTGGTTTGCGGTTAGTGAATATGTTGATTGCTATAGTGTCTAATGTATTCTGTATAATCATCATGTTCAATATATTAGTGATAAAGAAGTTGGCAAAAATCGTAAATTTTTTGCAAACTTTAGACAAAACATATCCTCATAAATAAGAAACCGCAATCTAGAGCAGTCCTCAAGCCTAGTTTTAGGAGTTGGGAAAAAATTCTGCATCAATATCTTCCAAGAGCTATGTATAAAAACGTATCTCTTGCTTACCTCCTGTGAGAATAGGAAATGGGGAGTACGGAACAAACAGGTTTATTTGTATTAGCAGTTTGCTCATTTCCATTCCCTTTCCCATGGTTTTTGCTATACGTATCTGAATACTATTACTCATACACCCACGTAATTGCCAAATTATAGTAGGAGTTACCTAACTGGCACACTTATAAGGGTAAGCTGTGTGACACGGGTGATAAACACGCTTAGCTGTAAAACTCCTACTTTGTAGTCTCACCCACCGACCACCAATTGTGACAATATCGTAAATCCTGTATAGATAAAGGTTGATAAAAAAAGACTTAGCAATGGTAAAAATAGGCAAACTGAATTGTCAATTTGTCAATTAGGGTTCTAGTGTTACCACCGTGGAAATTTCTGTTTTTTAGAATCGCACTAATTTAATTCTCTACTGTTCATGTATGTCCTCATCCTCTAAAAATATGGCTACCGTCTAATCCGGAATCTGTGTTCAGAAATGATACAGCTTTATCAACAGGTTATTAAGTGACAAGTCTCATACAACAAAATATCTTTCGCTGAAAAAAAGTGATAGTAGTGCTAGCAAGAAACATCATGATTTTGACTCATGAATAAACTTAATAGATGCGATTCCTCGAAAATTAGGATTATGATACCAGAACTTTCCCCAGTAAGATAGTCCAACAAAAAAGTCTTTTTCTCAAGAGAGTTTACTGTAGATATACTAACGTAATTTCCCTGTAGTACCATCTGTAATCTGGTCAGGAATAATACTTTTATTTCTACGGGCAGGGGATAATCAACCACTACCACCGCAGCCACTACCCTGTGGTTTTGGGTTATGATAAATGTGAAAAAACTTCTTGGTAATTTACCAGCCCCTTGCCAAGAACAAACTCATCCAGTCCACAGGGGGTGAAATCCGTTGACGTTGGCAATCAGAGCGAATGTCAGCAAAAATATTTTGTCAAGATTTTGCAAATTAACCTTAACATTGGCATTGTGGATGTTATAGTAGTAAGTCTAGTAATGTGTGTACATAATTAAAGACTATATTCTGGAACTGACCTGTGGCGAATTCAAAGTCTGCTCTCAAGCGCGCCCAAATTGCAGAGCGCAATCGACTGCGTAATAAAGCTTATAAGTCGGCTGTAAAAACCCTGACGAAGAAATATATTACAGCCCTAGAGAACTATGCATCTAATCCAACCCCAGAGTTAAAAGCAGAAGCTATTTCTCGGTTATCGGATGCTTACAGCAAGATCGATAGATCTGTCAAGCGAGGTGTACTTCATCCCAACAATGGGGCAAGAAAGAAGTCAAGGTTGGCTAAAAAACTCAAATCATTAACACAAGCAGCCGCAGGGGCTGATTAGTCCGCAGTCATTAATCATTAGTTTTCCACTCAAGATTAATGATTAATGACTCACAATTGATAACGACAAATGCAGCTGATTGACACCCACGTTCATCTCAATTTTGATGTTTTTCAAGCCGATTTAGCAGAGGTAAGATCCCGATGGCAAGCAGCAGGAGTAGTACATTTAGTACATTCTTGTGTAGAACCAGGGGAATTTGCCAGTATTCAAGCCATAGCACAACGTTTTCCTGAAGTCAGCTTTGCTGTAGGGTTACACCCTCTAGATGCGGATAAATGGCAGAAGACAACAGCAAAGGAAATACTTTCTTTGGCGGCTTCTGACTCCAAGGTAGTAGCAATTGGGGAGATGGGGCTGGATTTTTATAAAGCTGATAATTATGAGCAACAAATAATGGTACTTGAGCAACAGTTAGCGATCGCTGCTGAGCTCAATTTACCAGTGATTATCCACTGTCGAGAGGCAACAGCACAATTAAGACAGGTGTTGCAAAAATGGCATCAACAACAAGGGGAGAGGATTCGGGGGGTAATGCACTGCTGGGGTGGAACTAAAGAAGAAACTCAATGGTTTCTGGATTTAGGGTTTTACATTAGCTTCAGTGGAACAGTAACCTTTAAGAACGCCAAAGCAATACAGGAATCAGCTGCTATGGTTAGTAAAGAACGGCTGTTAATTGAAACGGATTGTCCTTTTTTAGCACCCGTTCCTAAGCGGGGTCAAGGACGCAATGAGCCATCATACGTGCGTTATGTAGCAGAACAGATAGCTCGTTTACGTCAGGAAACAGTGGAAGAGATTGCACATACAACCACTCAAAATGCCTGTACCTTGTTTGGACTAGCGCTATAAATTCTGTCATCGACTGTAAATTATAAATTGCCAGTTCAATTCAATTTATCGAGGAGGACAAAATTGTGGTAGTATTGTATCTTCCAAAAAATTTTACATGGGCAATAATGGTTAAGAAAGCCATAGCTTTGACCATTTTCCCCGTTCTCTACAAGGCATGTCGTCGGTTTACAGCTAACTACAGGAAGTAAACGGGAGCGATATTTTTGCTGCTCTCCAGCAGCTATCTGAATAACCTATACAAAACTGCTAAATTGAATAATCCTGTAAAGTGCGATGGTTAACCACCAAGCCATAGATATAGCAAACAGGCTGAGGACATATGCCCAGCAAACCTAGAATATCATCACTTTGGGTGTAAATACATCACTGTGAGTATAAATACAGCGCAAAAGTCTATATAGGACACAAAAGTTTAGAGCTGGGTAAATGCAAATCACCAGCTTTTGGGAGGGGAAGTGAATCAAGCAAAACAAATGCAGCTAGAGAGTTGTCAAGGGATATTCTATCCCTTGCAAAATTTTTTCTTTCCAGGTTTAATTAAAACTTTTGCCAACACCTGCACCCAGCAGGTGGTGTAAGGAGAAGTTCCCACATTTTACGCGCTAACAAGTTTATCCAGGTTGACAAAGGTAGAGGCATGACTAACGAATCAATTATGGCACCCGCCTTTTTGTTGCCCGACTTGATTGAAATCCAGCGTTCTAGTTTTCGCTGTTTTTTGGAAGAAGGGCTGATAGAAGAACTAAACTCCTTTAGTCCGATTACAGACTACACAGGCAAATTAGAACTACATTTTTTGGGTCAGAATTACCGGCTGAAAGAGCCAAAATACAGCGTCGAAGAATCCAAGCGACGTGATAGTTCCTATGCGGTGCAAATGTATGTTCCTACACGTTTGATTAATAAAGAAACGGGGGAAATTAAAGAACAGGAAGTGTTTATTGGGGATCTGCCTTTGATGACCGAGCGGGGTACCTTTATAATTAACGGTGCCGAGCGGGTGATTGTCAACCAGATTGTCCGTTCTCCAGGAGTTTACTATAAATCGGAAATTGATAAAAACGGGAGACGTACTTATTCAGCTAGTTTAATCCCTAACCGGGGAGCATGGCTCAAATTTGAAACAGACCGTAACGACTTGGTATGGGTACGCATTGATAAAACCCGTAAACTATCGGCACAGGTATTGTTAAAAGCCTTGGGCTTATCAGACAACGAAATCTTTGACGCTTTACGTCACCCGGAATATTTCCAAAAAACTATCGAAAAGGAAGGGCAGTTTTCCGAGGAAGAAGCCCTAATGGAATTATACCGTAAATTGCGTCCTGGTGAACCACCAACGGTATTAGGAGGACAACAGTTATTAGATTCCCGCTTTTTTGACCCCAAACGCTATGATTTGGGGCGTGTGGGACGCTACAAACTCAACAAAAAATTACGGTTGCAAGTTCCAGAAACCATGCGGGTGCTAACTCCCCAAGATATCTTGGCTGCGGTGGATTACCTGATCAACCTGGAATATGACATTGGTAGCATAGACGACATTGACCACCTTGGAAATCGCAGAGTTAGAAGTGTGGGAGAACTGCTGCAAAACCAAGTTAGGGTTGGTTTAAACCGCTTGGAACGGATTATTCGGGAACGGATGACGGTATCAGATCCAGAATCTTTGACCCCTGCATCCCTAGTCAACCCCAAACCTTTGGTAGCGGCAATTAAGGAATTCTTTGGTTCCAGCCAATTGTCCCAGTTTATGGATCAAACTAATCCTCTAGCAGAATTGACCCACAAACGGCGTCTTTCTGCCCTTGGTCCGGGTGGTTTAACCAGGGAACGGGCTGGCTTTGCGGTACGGGATATTCATCCCTCTCACTACGGACGGATTTGTCCCATTGAAACCCCAGAAGGACCCAACGCGGGTTTGATTGGTTCCTTGGCAACCCACGCTAAAGTCAACCAATATGGATTCTTGGAAACCCCCTTCCGACCGGTAGAAAACGGAAAGGTGAGGTTTGACCTGGAAGCAGTTTACATGACTGCCGACGAAGAAGACGACCTGCGGGTTGCTCCAGGGGATACCCAATTAGATGAAAATGGCTGCATTATCGGTACCCAAGTACCCGTGCGCTATCGCCAAGACTGGTCAACCACAACCCCAGAGCAGGTAGACTATGTAGCGGTTTCCCCGGTGCAGATTGTATCGGTGGCAACAAGTATGATTCCCTTCTTGGAACATGACGATGCCAACCGGGCATTGATGGGATCGAACATGCAACGGCAAGCAGTACCCCTGTTAAAACCAGAGCGTCCTTTGGTAGGAACGGGCTTAGAGGCTCAAGCCGCTAGGGATTCGGGGATGGTGATTGTCTCCCGCACTGGGGGGAATGTGACCTATGTGGATGCCACAGAAATTCGCGTCCGTCCCGAACCAGATAGTCCGGAAATAAAGTATAAACTTTCTAAGTACCAACGTTCTAACCAAGATACCTGCTTAAACCAAAAACCCTTGGTGCGGATTGGGGAGAGAGTGGTAGCTGGGCAGGTATTAGCTGATGGTTCCTCTACCGAAGGGGGAGAATTGGCGTTGGGACAAAACATCATCGTGGCATACATGCCTTGGGAAGGGTATAACTACGAAGACGCGATTTTGATTTCCGAGCGATTGGTACAGGATGATATTTATACCTCAATTCACATTGAAAAATACGAAATTGAGGCGCGACAAACCAAGCTCGGACCAGAAGAAATTACCCGAGAAATTCCCAACGTTGGGGAAGATGCCCTGCGGAATTTAGATGAGCATGGAATTATCCGCATTGGTGCCTGGGTAGAAGCCGGGGATATCTTAGTAGGAAAAGTCACTCCCAAGGGCGAATCTGACCAACCCCCAGAAGAAAAACTCCTGCGGGCAATCTTTGGGGAAAAAGCCAGGGATGTAAGAGATAATTCTCTGCGAGTACCCAACGGAGAAAAAGGACGGGTAGTAGACGTGCGTCTATTTACCCGGGAAAAAGGGGACGAACTGCCCCCCGGAGCAAATATGGTGGTACGGGTATACGTAGCACAAAAGCGTAAAATCCAAGTGGGCGACAAAATGGCAGGACGTCATGGGAATAAAGGGATTATTTCCAAGATTCTGCCCATGGAAGATATGCCCTATTTACCGGATGGTTCCACAGTGGACATTGTTCTCAATCCTTTGGGTGTACCTAGCCGGATGAACGTGGGACAGGTGTTTGAATGTCTATTAGGTTGGGCTGGTCACAATTTAGGAGTGCGGTTTAAACTCACCCCCTTTGACGAAATGTACGGTGAAGAATCATCCCGGAGAATCGTCCACGAAAAATTACAAGAAGCCAGGGATGAAACAGGCAGAAAATGGGTATATAATCCCGACGATGCCGGCAAAATCATGGTTTATGACGGTCGCACCGGAGAACCCTTTGACCGACCGGTAACGGTGGGTGTAGCTTACATGCTGAAGCTGGTGCATTTGGTGGACGACAAGATTCACGCCCGTTCTACAGGTCCCTACTCCTTGGTAACTCAGCAGCCTTTGGGTGGAAAAGCACAGCAAGGGGGACAGCGATTTGGGGAAATGGAAGTATGGGCATTGGAAGCATTCGGTGCAGCTTACACTTTGCAGGAATTGCTAACGGTGAAATCCGACGACATGCAGGGAAGAAACGAGGCATTAAATGCCATTGTCAAAGGAAAAGCGATTCCTCGACCCGGTACACCAGAGTCCTTTAAGGTATTAATGCGAGAACTACAATCCTTGGGATTAGATATTGCCGTTCACAAAGTAGAAACCCAAACCGATGGCAGTTCCTTGGATGTAGAAGTGGATTTAATGGCAGATAATAGCAGCCGTCGCACCCCCTCTCGTCCTACCTACGAATCTCTGTCCCGGGAGTCCCTGGAAGAAGAGTAAGGAATTAGGGGTTAGGGGTTAGGTGTTAGGGATTTCCCTCCCCCCTGCCCCCTTCTGGAGTAACACAGGCAAGATGCCTGTGTAGTAGTGAGGAATCCCTGGCAGAAGAGTAAAACAAGTAAAAAGTTAAAAGAAATACTTACTACTTTTTACTTATTACTTATTACTTATTACTTATTACTTTTTTGAGATGAGAAACGCCCAAAGCAATCAGTTTGACTACGTCAAAATCGGCTTGGCATCACCAGAACGCATTCGAGTGTGGGGTGAGCGTACATTACCTAATGGTCAGGTAGTTGGAGAAGTTACCAAGCCAGAAACCATTAACTACCGGACTCTCAAACCGGAAATGGATGGCTTATTCTGCGAGCGAATTTTTGGTCCTGCAAAGGATTGGGAATGCCATTGCGGGAAGTATAAAAGGGTAAGACATCGGGGGATTGTCTGCGAACGCTGTGGTGTGGAAGTCACCGAGTCCCGGGTACGTCGTCACCGTATGGGTTATATCAAACTTGCTGCCCCAGTGGCACATGTGTGGTATCTCAAAGGTATTCCCAGCTATATTTCTATCCTGTTGGATATGCCTTTGCGGGATGTCGAACAGATTGTTTATTTCAATTCCTATGTAGTTCTTAGTCAAGGTAATGCTGAAACTTTAAGCTACAAACAGCTATTAACAGAAGACCAATGGCTGGAAATTGAAGACCAAATTTATGCTGAAGATTCTACTCTCCAGGGGGTAGAGGTAGGCATTGGTGCTGAGGCTTTGCTACGACTGCTTGCGGATATTAACCTGGAACCAGAAGCGGAAAGCCTGCGAGAAAACATCACCACAGCCAAGGGACAAAAGCGGGCAAAGTTAATTAAGCGTCTGCGGGTGATTGACAACTTTATCGCCACTGGTTCTAAACCAGAATGGATGGTAATGGCGGTGATTCCGGTGATTCCCCCGGATTTGCGTCCCATGGTACAGCTCGATGGTGGTCGTTTTGCTACTAGTGATTTAAACGATTTATATCGCCGGGTAATTAACCGTAACAACCGTCTGGCAAGACTGCAAGAAATTCTGGCACCGGAAATTATTGTCCGTAACGAAAAGCGGATGCTGCAAGAAGCGGTGGATGCCTTAATTGATAATGGTCGTCGGGGACGCACAGTGGTAGGGGCAAATAACCGTCCCCTCAAGTCCCTGTCGGACATTATTGAAGGTAAGCAAGGAAGATTCCGCCAGAACTTGTTAGGTAAACGGGTAGACTATTCCGGACGTTCCGTAATTGTGGTGGGACCCAAGTTACAAATTCACCAGTGCGGCTTACCCAGGGAAATGGCAATTGAGCTATTCCAGCCCTTTGTGATTAACCGTCTGATTCGCAGCGGCATGGTGAATAACATTAAAGCGGCGAAAAAGCTGATTTCCCGTTCCGACCCCAGCGTTTGGGATGTCCTAGAAGAAGTAATTGAAGGGCACCCAGTCATGCTTAACCGGGCACCAACCCTGCACCGTTTGGGTATTCAAGCATTTGAACCGATTTTGGTCGAAGGACGGGCAATTCAACTGCACCCCTTGGTGTGTCCAGCATTTAACGCTGACTTTGACGGCGACCAAATGGCGGTTCACGTACCCCTGTCCTTGGAAAGTCAGTCAGAAGCCCGGTTATTGATGTTAGCCTCTAACAATATCCTCTCTCCAGCTACAGGAAAACCCATTGTTACCCCCAGCCAAGACATGGTATTGGGAGCATATTATTTAACCGCAGAAAATCCAGACGCCACTAAAGGAACAGGACGCTACTTTTCCTCTTTAGATGATGCGATTATGGCTTACGAACAGGGGATAGTTGACCTGCACGCTTATGTATATGTCCGTTATGACGGCGAAGTAGACACAGATAAAGACGACACGGAACCATTAGAAATAACGAAAAATGATGATGGTAGCCGGACTTTACGCTATAAGTTCCGTCGGCTGCGAGAAGATGCCCAAGGAAATTTAATTTCTCAGTATATATACACAACTCCAGGTCGCGTAATTTATAACAAAGCGATTCAGGAAGCCCTGGCAAGTTAGTCATTTGTCATTTGTCGAATAACTAATGACTAAAAACCAATGACCAATTACCAATGACCAATTACCAATTACCAATTACTAATGACTAATGAAAAAATGATTTTCCGCAATCGCGTCGTTGACAAAGGTCAACTGAGAAATTTAATTGCTTGGGCATTTACCCATTATGGTACAGCGCGCACTGC
Source organism: Nostocaceae cyanobacterium (assembly GCA_030065825.1). Taxonomy (GTDB): domain Bacteria; phylum Cyanobacteriota; class Cyanobacteriia; order Cyanobacteriales; family Nostocaceae; genus JASJCY01. The sequence goes on from JASJCY010000007.1 coordinate 51,366, forward strand.
TGTAATGGCGGACAAGTTAAAAGATTTGGGTTTCCGCTATGCTACTAGAGCTGGGGTTTCCATTAGCGTTGATGATTTAATGGTTCCCCCTTCCAAACGATCACTGTTGGATGCTGCAGAGGAAGAAATTCGGGCTACGGAAGAACGTTACCAACGGGGTGAAATTACGGAGGTAGAGCGTTTCCAGAAAGTAATTGATACCTGGAATGGTACCTCTGAAGCACTCAAAGATGAGGTGGTGAAACACTTTAAGCAGACTAACCCCCTCAACTCCGTGTATATGATGGCATTTTCCGGGGCACGGGGAAATATCTCCCAGGTGCGACAGTTGGTGGGAATGCGGGGGTTGATGGCAGATCCCCAAGGGGAAATTATCGACTTACCCATTAAAACCAACTTCCGGGAAGGGTTAACCGTCACAGAATATATTATTTCCTCCTATGGTGCCAGAAAAGGATTGGTAGATACGGCACTGCGTACCGCTGACTCTGGTTACCTTACCCGGCGTTTGGTGGATGTATCCCAAGATGTGATTATTCGGGAATTTGACTGCGGCACCACCAAGGGCATTCCCATTGGGGCAATGAAGGAAGGGGAAAAGACCTTAATTAAGCTTTCTACCCGGTTAATGGGACGAGTAGTAGCAGAGGATGTGATTCATCCCACTACCGGGGAAGTAATTGCTGCCCGCAATACCCCCATTGATGATGATTTGGCAAAAGACATCGAAAAAGTAGGGGTGAAAGAAGTAATGGTGCGATCGCCCCTCACCTGTGAAGCTGCCCGTTCTGTGTGTCAACATTGCTACGGCTGGAGTTTGGCACATGCGAAGATGGTGGACTTGGGTGAAGCGGTGGGAATTATTGCAGCACAGAGTATCGGGGAACCGGGTACTCAGTTGACCATGCGTACCTTCCACACTGGGGGTGTATTCACTGGGGAAGTTGCCAGACAAGTGCGGGCAGAAACCGATGGAACTATCCAAATTCCCCGGAAATTGCGTACTAGACCATTCCGTACCCGCCACGGGGAAGATGCTTTGTATGTGGAGACCAATGGCACTCTGGTCTTAGAATCCGAAACAGGCACCATGGAAATTCCCGTTACCCAAGGCTCAACTCTGTATATCACCGATAAACAGGAAATTAAGCAGGGACAATTGGTGGCAGAAGTTGCCCTGCGGGTCATGCGGGGAAATACGGAGAAAGCAGTTAAAGATGTGGCTTCAGATTTAGCAGGGGAAGTCAAATTTGCCGATGTCGTCTCAGAACAGAAAACCGACCGTCAGGGTAATACCACTATCACCGCTGCTAGGGGTGGTTTGATTTGGATTTTGTCAGGGGAAGTGTATAATCTGCCTCCTGGTGCGGAATTAGTTGTCAAAAATGGCGATTACATTGAAAGCAATGGTGTCTTAGGGGAAACAAAATTAACTAGCCAGCATGGAGGGGTGGTAAGGCTGCCAGAAGCAGTTCCCGGTAGAAGTACTAGGGAAATTGAAATTATCACCGCTTCGGTAGTTTTAGACCGGGCTACAGTCACCGTTCAAAGTTCCCAAGGTCGGAATAACTACTTAGTTACTACTGGTAACAACCAGGTATTTAACCTCCGGGCAACTCCAGGCACAAAGGTGCAAAATGGTCAAGTAGTTGCTGAATTAATTGATGACCGCTACCGCACCGCTACTGGTGGCTTGCTGAAATATGCGGGGGTAGAAGTCCAGAAAAAAGGCAAGGCAAAGCAGGGTTATGAAGTGGTGCAGGGAGGGACATTATTGTGGATTCCCGAAGAAAGCCACGAGGTAAATAAGGATATTTCCTTGCTGTTGGTGGAAGATGGGCAGTATGTAGATGCTGGTACAGAAATAGTTAAGGATATTTTCTGTCAAAACAGTGGGGTGGTAGAAGTCACCCAGAAGAACGATATTTTGCGGGAAGTGGTGGTTAAGCCCGGAGAACTGTTGATGGTGGATGATCCAGAGGCAGTGATTCAAAAAGATGGCACATTAATCCAAGCTGGTGAAGAATTTTTGGGTCAGAACTTCACAGAATTACGCTATATCCAGTATGTAGAATCTCCCGAAGGTCCGGCGATGTTAAGTCGTCCGGTGGTGGAATTCCCCGTACCTAATGACCCTGCTGTGCCATCTACTACCTCAGTTAGCCAGCAAACCGGACGTTCTATCCAATTGCGTGCCGTACAGCGCCTACCCTATAAAGATTCTGAACGTGTCAAATCTGTGGAAGGGGTAGAATTACTACGTACCCAACTGGTATTGGAAATCGAAACCGAAGGGGAAGAACATAGCAGTTCTCCTCTGGCAGCGGATATAGAATTAATACCCGATGGGGATAACGAAGATATTCAACGGCTGCAAATGGTGATTTTGGAGTCCTTGGCAATCCGTCGTGATGTGGCTGCTGACGCAACCCAAGGTAGTACCCACACCACCTTAGAGGTAGAAGAAGGGGACACCATTGAACCAGGGGCTGTAGTTGCCCGGACTCAAATTCTCTGTAAAGGAGGGGGTATAGTGCGGGGGGTGCAACAAGGTGCCGAAACAGTCCGCCGCTGTTTGGTGTTGCGAACCCAGGATACGGTGACAATTAACACCCTGGAACAGCCAAAGGTAAAAGTTGGAAACTTACTGGTAGAAGGTACAGAAATTGCAGCGGGAGAATTTACCGCTGATTCTGGGCAAGTTGTAGAGATTAAAAATCGGGCTGCTGCTGGGGGTGGTGATGCAGCTTTAGCTACCCAAGGTTATGAAATAACCCTGCGCTTTGGTCGTCCTTACCGGGTGAGTCCTGGTGCCGTTTTGCAGGTAGAAGACGGCGGTTTAGTCCAACGAGGTGATAACTTGGTATTATTGGTATTTGAACGTGCCAAAACTGGGGATATCATTCAAGGTTTACCTAGGATTGAAGAACTTCTGGAAGCACGGAAGCCCAAAGAAGCCTGTATTCTGGTAAAACGGGGTGGAGAAGCGAAGGTAGTGTATGGCGATGGTGATGAAGCGATCGCAGTCAAGGTAGTTGAATCCAATGGTGCAGCTACAGATTATCCCCTTGGTCCGGGACAGAATTTAGTGATTTCTGACGGACAAATGGTAACTGTGGGACAGCCGTTGACAGATGGTCCTGCTAACCCCCACGAAATTTTGGATGTCTTCTTTAGCCTGGGTTCGGAAGAAGGGGTTTATGCCTGTGCTAGCAATGCATTGCAGAAGGTGCAGACTTTCTTGGTGAACGAAGTACAGTCAGTGTATCAGTCCCAGGGGATTGATATTTCTGACAAACACATTGAGGTGATTGTCCGCCAAATGACTGCAAAAGTCCGGATAGATGATGGTGGTGATACTACTATGCTACCGGGAGAATTGATTGAACTGCGGCAAGTTGAACAGGTGAACGAAGCAATGGCAATTACTGGGGGTGCAAGGGCAGAATATACCCCTGTGCTATTGGGGATTACCAAGGCATCTTTGAACACCGATAGCTTTATTTCTGCTGCTTCTTTCCAGGAAACCACTAGGGTGTTAACGGAAGCAGCCATTGAAGGTAAATCTGACTGGTTACGGGGTTTGAAGGAAAACGTAATTATTGGACGTTTGATTCCTGCGGGTACTGGATTTAATGCCTATGAAGAAGTAAACCCCATTGATGATTATGCTGCGGATTTGAGTAATAGTGTGTTAGATGAGGTGGACGATCCATTGGATATGGTTCTGGATGACCGCACGGCACGCAGTTACAATTTAGACTCGCCTACATTGGGTGATTCTGGATTTGGTAGCATAAAATCAGAAAAGTCCATCTTAGATGATGATGATTTTTTGAGCGAACAAATGGCGGATATGGTGTCAGAGGATGATTACGATCGTGATGACGATGATGTTAATGATTTTGAAGATTAGGATTAAACTTCACCCCTAGATTGATACAATAATTCCCGGGTATAACCCGGGTTTTTTATTTTTATGTGGGGACTTTAGTATGAATATCCGACTTATTTTTTTCATACAAGCACTCCCTGAATACACTATGAGGTAAAACCTGATAATGATAGCTGAGCGAAACTATTATTTCGGGCTTTCATTAACTGCTATTTACCCTTAACTTCCACTCTTTGAGGTTGATAATCCGAACCAAGTTTATTAGCACAAAAACCAACATTAATAACTTGATTTTTTTCAATTATTCGTCCCCATGTTAAGGGAGTTGCAATATATTTTGCATTTCTTGTTTTGATAAAATTAGCATTCCAAGAGTTATTAATAGCAGCTTGTCTCATATTAAATGAAAGTTGCCAATTACGAACTTGTCTACTACCTTGATTGCTAATTTTAAAAGTTACACAAAATCCAGTTTGCCAATCAGAATATATATCCGTTTTGACTTGTAATTGGGCAGAAGAAGTAGTAACTCTTAAGGGAAGAGGAGGAGGTAATGGGACAATTTTATTTCTATTTTCCCTAATATTTAGTATCCTATTCCTCACATCTATTGTTCTACGATTCATCTGTGCTATCAGTGTGGGAGTTAGCTTAACAGGAAGCAGTTGGGATAGTAATTGTTGTTTGGGAATATCTATACTTTGCCAATCATCTGTGAGAATTCCTGCTGTATCAGGACTGTTTGGATTCCAACTCCAGTAAGCAAAGCTCAATTTTTGTTTTTGAATATATTTCACCAATTTATTTTGCCAAATTCCTTCTTGAGAATTTGTGTCTACTTGTCTTCCTCCAAATTCACCAATTAAAATTGGAGCGATATTTTGACTGGCAATATAATTAAATCCTATCTGCCAACGATTGATAAGATTTTTGGGAAAATTTTTATCTTGAAAATAGGGTTGATTATATACCCCAGGACCATATTCATGGGGGGAATAAACTAGTTTATTCCGACGCAATAAACGTACTGGAAAACGCTTAACACCTTCTAAATTTCCCCCTTGCCAGTGATGTTGAAGTTTTTGCCCTGGAACATTATTTTCTACCCCTTCTACAACAATTAACCAATTAGGATTAATAGTGAGAATAGCATTACCAGCACGTTCCGCTGCTAATCTCCAATCAGTTGTTAAGTCACCAGTTCCCCAACTTGCTTTTCCATGGGGTTCATTTTTTAAATCTGCACCAATCACATTCGCTTGATTTTTATATCTTTGGGCTAACATTTTCCAGGTGTCAATCCAGTCAGCTTCTGTAAAGCCATCTCCGTACCATAATTCGGGAATGCGCTGGTCATTTAAACGGTGACAATCTAGTAAAATTAATAATCCTTGACGTTCGGCTTCTTGGATAATTAAATCCATTACTTCTAAGGATGTTTTACCTTCTAAATCTTTATTATTGCCAATACTAAAATCAACACCACTAATATCAGTACTTCGCAATCCTTTCACAGAAAAAGGTAATCGGATAAAGTTATATCCCAAGATTTTGATCTGTGCCAACATTTGTTTATAATCACGCTTCCATAAACCATGGGGTGCGTATGTTTCTGTTTCCATCCCAAACCAATTAACACCCTTGAGCAAAAATGTTTTGCCTTTAGCATCAACAATTTTGGCACCACGGGTAGAAAGGGGTAGCTGTTGTGCAATCCTAGGTTTGAGAAAATCTGGTAAATTACGGGCAAATGATGTTGTCAACGTACTGCCAAAAACGATTGTTAAACTGAGTGTAAATATCAATAAATACTTGAAAATTTGGGTTTTTTTTTGATTCTTTTTGTGTGAGTGTATCATATTATTTATACTAATTAATTATAAACTTATGTGATAACAATTGTGTTTAATTATTGAATAAATTCATAATTTTGCATCATTTTCAATAAGACAAAATGGCACCCTTGTTAAGAGGTAAACCTTGTTAAATCTAACAGTCTCTAATATAAGGGCTTAAGTTTATCTTGGTACCATTCCTATTAGACATAAGAACAATATTTATTGTTCCTCTAATTGTAGGGACAGGCATAACTTGCCCCTACCCAATCATGTGTCGTATTCTTTTTTCAAATTAATATAAGTTTTAGGACTAAAGTTATGACTAGAAAATAGTCTTTCTTTGCCTTACTGAATTACTGAAGTTCTCAACATCCATTACGGTGGCTACATATTTCATCCTGCGAGAGAAAACGAGTTACCACAGCCACAAGTAGCGCTAACTTGGGGGTTATGGAAGCGAAACCCACCACCCATCAAATCTTCTGAGTAATCTAACTTTAAACCTTTGACATATTCGTAAGTCTGAGAATCTATAGCGACTTGAATACCATTAGACTCAATAATATGATCCCCTAGGGACTCTTGTGGAGTATTACCATCTGTTGCAGCGACATCAAAAGACATATGGTAGAACCAACCAGAACAGCCCCCTGGTTTCACTGCTAATCGAAATATAAGCTTAGACTGCTGTTGCTTTGACATTAATCGCCGAATTTCAGTTGCGGCTGCTAGACTGAGTTGAATCATAATTAGAATATTTTAAACCCCACCTTAATTCTGACAGATGGGGTAGGCAGTTGAAAATTATTTAGGGACTTCCAATTCAAAAATATCCAATTTGTAGGGGGAGTATCCCAATTTTTATGCAATACCCTAGAAGGGTATCGCTACAGAAACTAAGCCCACCTACGTGGGCTTTTGGCTGTGAGCAAGAGGCTTATAGCCTGTGGGCTTTAGAAATTGGAATACTCCCTTTGTAGGTGCCCTGTGCTGTCGCTAACGCTAAAAATACAGTGCCTTAGGACGATAGTTCAATCATCGTTACTGACGCGGTTATAGTCATCTTGATAGCGGACAATATCATCTTCTCCCAAATATTCCCCATTTTGAACTTCAATCAAAACCAAGGGAATTACACCAGGATTTTCTAAACGATGGGGTGTACATTGGGGTACATAGGTAGATTGATTATTGCTCAGCATTACTTCTTTATCGCCACAAACCACTTTCGCTGTACCAGAGACAACAATCCAGTGTTCGCTACGATGATGGTGCATTTGTAGGCTGAGACGTTCCTTGGGTTTAACTTCGATACGCTTAATTTTGTATCCCCGTCCTTCTTCTAAAACTGTGAAAGAACCCCAAGGACGCAATTCAGTTGCTGCAACACCCCTGGGAGTTACCGCAGGAGGTAGGGGTAGTGAGGAAACTTGGGTTTTTTCTTGAGATTGAGTCATAGTTAGCTCCTGAGAAAACATAAAAAGTTGTTACTAGTTGTTCTTAACAATTGTTTAATGAAAAAATGTGGCGTAATTCTGCAACCGTAAAAATCAGCAAATTAGTCTCTCTTTGCCCAACATATCAAAATCCATCTAGATGCTGGCATAAATAACTGCCAAAATGGCTGATTTTAAACAAAGTCTTCATCAAACAAAATAGCTGCTTATTCTCAACTTCAAGAAGGGAGTTAGAAGGACGGGTGTCAAGCTAATGTCAGAAACCGGGTTTCTTCTCAATTAAATACAAAAATTTTGGATGTTTTGCCCAAATAAACCCGGTTTCTCGGACTTTACGAGAGTTTTTGGAGTTGAGTAATGGCTACTTTCTTGTGGGATGGGTGTCTTGCCCATCCTGAATATACAATTTAAATGTGGAATAGCTTATTCCCTATTTCTGAGAAAAATCCCTATTCCGTTATGCACCCGGGCAGCTGTATTCGGAGAACGATCTAGTAACTGTCCTCCTAAGTAAAGTCCCGTAGAACTTCCACCGTCTAAATTCAGGGCATTTACACATCCCATCTGCTGCATTAGTTGAGCATGTTCTGCTAAAGTCGGACCAGCACCACCAACACGGTTATGTACGGCAGCAATAATTAGGTTGCCAGTGCTAGTGCTACAAATGGCACTACGTATAGCTTTTTGGGCAATAAAGGCTTTGCTAAAATTTTCCCTTTCCGCATCCAAGACTATTTGACGATTTTGTACCAATAAAGGTCCGGCACCAAGAATGTGGGGATAATACCTAAAATTTACAGGAGTGGTAGTACTGGTAATACGTACAGTGGTTTCTTCGGGTAATTTGGCAGCAATGTTAACTGCATTAGCACGTAGGGTTAAGAGATAACCATCCCTGGGTATGGGAATCGGGGTTTCCCCAGCTTTACCCCCTGGCAATTGATTGGTGATTTGATTTTTCTGGACGGTAAGAATAATTTCGTTGTCAGTCAGGGGAGTGTAGGTTTGTCCCCAAACCGGAGTGTAACGGGATATTCCAGCTTGGACGTAGCCACTGTTAAGGTATAAAATTGGAAACTTCTGGTTGTCTTGAGTGATTAAAGTTTCTTCTAATCTCAGGCGACCTACGTAAAATTGCCCAGAATAATTCCAAGCGATCGCACCCCTGTTTAAAATTGGACTCGATAACCATTTACCGTCCCGACGAATGGCACCTAAGGGTAAGCGGTTGTTGCGGTTAAAAAAGCCACCGTTAATTGCTGTTAGTGCTAGCTGTTGTTGGGCAGTTTTGATTAGGGGTGCTGTACCAACTAAGCTATTGGAGGCAGATACAAAGGGTCTAAGTTTTAACCCTGAGGTGCGGGGATTTACTTCTACGGACACAACCCCAAATTTATCTGTGCCTAAATTGACAAATTCTTGTCGCCAATTTATCCCTTCTGCCCAGGCAATATCTTTCTCGACAAAGGCATCGGGGCGAATTTCAATCTGTAAACTATTGTTTGATAAACTACTAACTAGGGGCGCGGAACCAAAGGGAACGCTTAAGGTAATAATGGTTTTATTATTTACCACATCTACCTGCTTAATCATTGGTTCCGGCTTCGGTGTTGCTGCGGGTATGGGGAATGGTAGAGGTAGAAATTGTTTCAGCAGGTTTGGTAAGGTTAAGGTTGGTGATGGTTCTGGGGCAGGTGTATAACGTTGTACTATACTGGGGTTAGCAATCCCATCTAAGGTAATTCTCCATTGCCTGTTCGGTGGTGATTTGGGTTTGGAGGGGAGAGTGTCCCGTTTGTTTAGTGGTAACTTTTTTGGCTTGGGTTTTTTAGTTGGTAATTCTTGTCTAATTTGCCAAGGTGTAGGATGTTCTAACTCTACCAAGATAGTTTCACCTACAGTAGTTTGAGTTTGACGAATATTTTTTACTTGCCCTATGGGAGTGACGATCGCTAAGGTGCTATCATTAGCTTGTATTTGCCATCCGGCTTTGGTAGCAAAATTGGTCATTTCTAAATAGCGATATCCCCCCAGCAACAAGCTAGTTAAAATCTCTGGTTGTTGAGGAGATGAAAACCATTGGACTGGCTGTTTGGCTGGATTATTGCTGTTTAATAAATTGACGCCAATTAATTGCCTCACAGCACCATCACTGAGATAAGTGCTAATTTTACCTGTTTTTTCTTGCCGCTGAAACCAAACTCCGGGTAAGGTACGACCATTGAGGAAAATTTGATGTCCATGGGATAATACTCCCTTTGGAAGTCCAGTTTTTGGTTGTTTTAGGGAGGGTGAATGCTGGGCATTAGCATTGCTGGTAGGGATTAACCATAGTAAAGTTGCTAGTATTGGTAAAATTAGAGTCTTGATGTAACTATTACTTTGATTAGACATCCCGTTGTGGTTTTTTTTGAAGCACAGAATTGCCATTTCCACCATAATTTTCAAAGTACATTAGAAAACTATCACCACCGATAGAGACTAACCGAGTTTTCTAGAAAAAATCAAAAATTATGACTTTTGTTTTGCACCGAAACATGATATATTTGATATTGGCTTGTTGTCTCTTATTCAAGCCAAGACTGATTTTCTATGGAAACTGTTTGTAATTAGGTGCGTTAAGTCACAAAATAGCTAAGTAGATTGTCACAGACCCTACCCCTAAAGGCAGGGACTTAAAACCCTTAATCTGACCAGACTAATTACCTTGCCTACTGGGTTAGAGGTAGAAGTTGAGGTTGATGATTAAGTAATACTAGAACCGGGAGCAAAACAAATGTTAATTGGTGATCGAATAAATATCAAGTAGAAGAAATTCAAACAGAGATATTTGGGAAGCGTACAAATGGGTATATAGTGTTAATACGCTAATTTAGTTGCTAAATCAGGATAATTTCCGTCTTTAGAGTCGTGAGAGTAGTGAGTTCTGTATCTGGAATTTTGCTCCCGGTCAAGGGGACAGACTATGGTTAATAAATTGCTTATGTGTGAAATATAGCTTTACTATCAAGAACAAAAAATAAAAGGGCATTGTTGAATTAACGGATGAATATGAGTGAGGTAGGCAGCGTTCGACTGAGCTCACGCCGAAGTCTTACCTGCCTGGTGAAATATAGAAAACGGGCAGGGATGCCCGTTCCACAAACCAATATACCCCGCAGTCGCTACAACTTTGGAAAAGCAACGCGCTGCTGTTCATCCCACAAAACCATCAAAATCATCCCGGATTTATGCAACGCCAATAAAAGAAGTACATAGTGCCAGTATCCAGATTAGGGACTGCTAGAAAAATAAAGATTTTGCTGAATTCAGGATAAATACATAAATCAAGACGAAATAATTTTAACAAGGGCAATAATAATTAGTCCAAAGTTAGAATTTTTTTTTCCCTAATTTTTCGGGTGTTACATGTGTTAAGTTAGCAAAATTTTCTCTTAAGTATAAAAAGACAGAAATTTAACTCAGGTGTCAGGGATAGCCTATGAATAACCAGTCAATGAATCAACACCAAAAAATGACATTCTCCGATAACGATTCCGGGTGTACTTACCAAGGACAAAAGTGGTTAGTAGAAGAAAGAGATGCTTGTGGTGTGGGCTTTATTGCCCATCGTCAGAATCATTCCAGCCATGAAATTGTCACTAAAGCCTTAACAGCTTTGACTTGTCTGGAACACCGGGGTGGTTGTAGTGCTGACCAAGATTCCGGCGATGGTGCAGGCATATTGACGGCTATTCCTTGGGAATTGTTCCAAAATGATTTTGCTAGTCGGGGTGTAAATTTTTCCAGCAGTGGCAATTTGGCTGTGGGGATGATATTTTTACCCCAAGATGCCCAATCGGCACAAAAGGCAAAAGCAACCTTTGAAAAAGTTGCAGCACAGGAGGGGTTGACTGTTTTGGGTTGGCGAGTAGTACCCGTACAGCCACAAGTATTGGGAGTACAGGCAAAAGAAAATCAACCCCAAATCGAACAAGCTTTCATTATATCATCAGAAAAAAGTGGTGATGAACTAGAACGGCATTTGTATATTAGCCGTCGTCGGATTGTCAAGGCAATTCGCCAGCTTGATGATAATTGTGCCCAAGAATTTTACGTCTGTTCCCTGTCTGGACGCACAATCGTTTACAAAGGCATGGTGCGATCGGCAGTATTGGGAGACTTCTACGACGATTTAAGAAATCCCCTTTACAAAAGTGCCTTTGCAGTATATCATCGGCGCTTTAGTACCAACACTATGCCCAAATGGCCCCTAGCGCAACCAATGCGGCTATTGGGACACAATGGGGAAATTAACACCCTGTTGGGAAATATTAACTGGATGACAGCGCGGGAATCGACTTTAAATCATCCAGTCTGGGAACAACGTCTGAGGGATCTCAAGCCTTTTGTCAATATTAATAATAGCGACTCAGCCAACTTAGACAATGTGTTTGAGTTACTAGTACGTTCCGGACGCAGTCCCTTGGAAGCCTTAATGATTATGGTTCCAGAGGCTTACCAAAACCAGCCTGCACTGCGTCAATATCCAGAAATTGTGGACTTTTACGAATACTACAGTGGAATGCAAGAGGCTTGGGATGGTCCTGCACTGTTAGTATTTAGTGACGGTCTGAAAGTAGGTGCGACTTTAGATCGTAACGGTTTAAGACCAGCACGCTATTGTATCACCAAAGATGACCATATCGTTGTCGGTTCCGAAGCAGGGGTAGTCAACTTCCCAGAGTCAGAGATTGTCGAAAAAGGTAGATTAGGTCCGGGACAAATGATTGCAGTGGACTTAGAATCTCAGGAAGTGCTGAAGAATTGGGAAATCAAGCAGCGAATTGCTAAACAGCAGCCTTACGGACAATGGTTGCAACAGTACCGTCAAGATATTAACTCCTTGGTAAGTAGGGAAACCTCTAACAATGGCAATGGCAATGGCAATGGTAGGGTGTATGAACCAGAAACCATAGACAGACAAAACTTACTGCGTCAACAAGTCGCCTTTGGTTATACCACCGAAGATGTGGAAATGGTAATTCAGCCTATGGCGATTGATGGGAAAGAACCCACTTTCTGTATGGGTGATGATATTCCCCTAGCGGTATTGTCAGAAAAGCCCCACCTGTTGTATGACTATTTCAAACAGCGGTTTGCCCAAGTTACCAACCCAGCAATTGACCCCCTACGGGAAAAATTGGTTATGTCCCTGAAGGTGGAATTGGGAGAGGTGGGTAACCTATTAGAACCAAAACCAGAATATGCCCGCAGACTGAAATTAGATTCTCCAGTGTTAATGGAGACTGAATTAGAGGCAATTCACAATTCAGGCTTTGCTACCGCACAGTTATCCACCTTATTTGCCATTGGTAATGGTCCACAAGGGTTAAAAGCCGCAGTCCAGAAATTACAAGCAGACGCAGCAGAATCAGTACGTGCGGGTGCGAAAATTTTAATCCTCACTGACAAAACAGGTATCGGTACAGAATATACGTATATTCCCCCACTGCTGGCGGTAGGTGCGATACACCATCACCTCATCCAAGAAGGACTGCGGATGAAGACATCCTTGGTGGTGAATACTGCCCAGTGTTGGAGTACCCATCACTTTGCTTGTTTAATTGGCTACGGTGCTGATGCAGTTTGTCCCTACATGGCTTTGGACACCGTCCGCGACTGGTGGGCAGATCCGAAGACGCAGCAATTTATGCAACGAGGTAAAATTACTGCCATTAGCTTAGAGGAAGCGATCGCCAATTATCGTCAAGCTATAGCCAATGGCTTGTTAAAGATTCTCTCCAAAATGGGAATTTCTCTGCTTTCTAGTTACCAAGCTGCCCAAATTTTTGAAGCAATTGGTATCGGTGGGGACTTGTTAGAATTAGGATTTAGAGGTACTGCTTCCCGGGTTGGTGGCTTGAGTATCAGCGACTTAGCACAAGAAGTACTATCCTTCCACAGCAAAGCCTTCCCCGAACTGAGTCTGACAAAATTGGAAAATCTGGGATTTGTGAATTACCGTCCTAAAGGCGAATATCACATGAACAGCCCAGAAATGGCAAAGGCATTGCATAAAGCCGTAGATGGCAAGAAATACGACCACTACGAAGTTTATAAGCAATATTTGCAAGGTAGACCAATTACAGCCCTACGGGACTTGCTGGACTTCCACAGCGATAGACAACCCATCCCCGTAGAAGAGGTAGAATCCGTCACCGATATTGTCCAAAGGTTCTGTACTGGTGGTATGTCCTTAGGTGCGCTGTCACGGGAAGCACACGAAACCCTAGCGATCGCCATGAATCGCCTTGGTGGTAAATCTAACTCCGGGGAAGGAGGCGAAGATCCGATACGTTACAAAGTCCTCAATGATGTAGATGAATCCGGACACTCCTCTACCCTCCCCCACCTCAAAGGGTTACGCAATGGAGATACGGCTTCCAGTGCCATCAAGCAAGTAGCATCAGGACGCTTTGGAGTCACTCCAGAATACCTAATGAGTGGGAGACAGATAGAGATCAAAATCGCCCAAGGTGCTAAGCCAGGGGAAGGGGGACAATTACCAGGAAAGAAAGTCAGTTCCTATATTGCCATGTTGCGGCGTTCTAAACCCGGTGTCACCTTAATTTCACCCCCACCCCACCATGATATCTACTCCATCGAAGACCTGGCACAGTTAATTTTTGACCTGCATCAAATTAACCCCAAAGCACAGGTATCGGTAAAATTGGTAGCAGAAGTCGGGATTGGTACCATTGCAGCCGGTGTCGCCAAAGCCAACGCCGATATCATCCAAATTTCCGGTCACGATGGCGGTACGGGAGCATCTCCTTTGAGTTCCATTAAACACGCTGGTTCTCCCTGGGAACTGGGATTAACAGAAGTACATCGCGTGCTGATGGAAAATAGCCTCCGCGATCGCGTGATTTTGCGGGTTGATGGCGGACTCAAGAGTGGCTGGGACGTACTCATGGGGGCACTTATGGGTGCAGAGGAATTTGGCTTTGGTTCCATCGCCATGATTGCCGAAGGATGTATTATGGCGCGGATTTGCCATACCAATAACTGTCCCGTGGGTGTAGCTTCCCAGAGGGAGGAAATGCGTAAACGCTTTACTGGTATGCCAGAATACGTAGTTAACTTCTTCTACTTTATCGCCGAAGAAGTCCGCAGTCTGTTGGCAAAACTGGGTTACCGTTCCCTATCAGAAGTAACTGGACGGGCAGATTTACTGAAAATGCGGGAAAGAGTGAGTATAACTAAGACCCAATTTCTAAATCTTAACTGCTTGCTGCAACTACCCAATACCAAAGAAAACCGTAGCTGGTTGGTGCATGAACAAGTCCACAGTAATGGTGCGGTATTAGATGACCAATTACTTGCCGATGCTGACATTCAAGCCGCTATCCGCAACCAATCTCATGTAACTAAGACAGTAAAGGCGATTAACACCGATAGGACAGTAGGTACCAGATTAGCAGGGGTAATTGCTGCCAAATACGGTAACGATGGCTTTGGAGGGCAAATTCACCTCAACTTTACAGGTAGTGTCGGACAAAGCTTTGGGGCGTTTAACCTCCCTTGTATGATTCTCACCCTCGAAGGAGAGGCAAACGACTATGTAGGTAAAGGCATGAACGGTGGTGAAATTATCATCAAGCCTCCTGCGGATGCTACTTATGACCCAGCACAAAACGTGATTATTGGCAATACCTGCCTTTATGGTGCTACCGGGGGTGTCTTATTTGCCAACGGCTTAGCAGGAGAACGGTTTGCCGTCCGTAACTCCAAAGGTACAGCAGTGATTGAAGGTGCCGGAGATCACTGCTGCGAATATATGACTGGGGGTGTAATTGTTGTCCTCGGTAAAGTCGGACGTAACGTTGGTGCAGGAATGACCGGGGGACTAGCTTACTTCCTAGATGAAGATGGTAGTTTCCCTGAATTAGTCAACCGGGAAATTGTCAAAATTCAACGGGTAATTACAGAAGCCGGAGAAAAGCAACTCAAAGACTTGATTGCAGCCCATGCTTCCCGTACTGGTTCTGCCAAAGCAGCAATGATTCTGCAAAATTGGCAACAATTCCTGCCCAAATTCTGGCAAGTAGTTCCCCCTTCCGAAGCTGATAGTCCCCAAGCAAATCCCCAAGGAATAGCTGAAAAACAATTGAGTTCCGTGTAAACCGGGCAATATAGCGGTTTGAACTCTTGATCAAATACCATCTTGTGTGGGATGGGCATC
Source organism: Nostocaceae cyanobacterium (assembly GCA_030065825.1). GTDB lineage: Bacteria > Cyanobacteriota > Cyanobacteriia > Cyanobacteriales > Nostocaceae > JASJCY01. Next base: position 66,783 of record JASJCY010000007.1, read on the forward strand.
CCTGCCCGTCCTAATTTCAACGTTTTCTATATTCCCGACTTTTGAACGAAGTTGGGAATGTAATGTTTGTGATACCAAATCAAAAATGTTTGCAACAGATCCAATTGTAGGGGCGCAGTTTCCAATTGTAGGGGCGCGGTTTCCGCGCCCCTACGAATCAATTATGTGTCGCATTCTTTTTTTAAATTGGTATTATAGCGGTTTTCGGTTGGGTGCAATACAAATTTGACAAATTGAACAAATCTTCTAACAACTCAATTGGATTCAGGTTAAGCGTCATTTATGACGGGTAAAGTTTGGTAGGAGTGCAAGCTTCTTCCTTCTTCCCTCTTCCTTCCCTTTGACATCTTGCACCCGCATCAGAAAGCGAGACCAGCGCTATATTTTTGGTGGCACAGCTAAAATATAATTAAAACTTATTTTAAAATCAATTTAGTTTTGTAATTACAATAATCACTGATATTTTGTCGGTTTTTTCGCAAAAAATTATTGACGTAATTCCGTTGTTTGATGCTATAGTAGAAAAAACTGATTTTGGGGTTCCCCTGACCATTGCTGACCCAAAATCGCTGCAAGTATTATTCCTTCGTAGCAGCTAAGGTAAAAGTCAAGCTTTCATCACATCAGAAAAGACCAATTTTCACCTCCCCGATTCACTGCATAGAGAGGTGTACTTGACAAAATACATTTAATATGCTTTGGGTACTGTCCTTACAATCTCTCGGTGTAGTGTCAGGGTAAAAGTCCTTTGGTGGGGGTAGGAAACGGGGAACTCTTAACAGTTTAACCCCTATTTTTTCCAATTTTTTGGAGTCCAAAAAATTGGAGATGCAAGGTTTTTAGGTCTTTATTCTCTTGCACTTTTTTCGGGAGCATCCCAATTTTTGAAAAACACCCAAACCCTAGAAGGGTAGGGTCCCTACAAGCCTTAGACGCGGTAGACACGGATTGGCTTCTCGTATGCGTAAGCATTGCCGTAGGCTAGAAGTGCGGCTAGTCTACGACAACGCCTTACGGCGTACACTCTACGAGAAGGCTTACGCCTACGCAGAGTAGCCTGCCTAGCCTTTGGCAACGGCTTTACCGAACGCAGGCTAAACATTTCTAGCCTGCGTTCGTCGTTCGCGTAGCGTGTCCCGAAGGGACTCAGACGTTCCCGTAGGGTAGGCAGGCTTTGTCCGTGTAGCGATACCCTTCTAGGGTATTGCATAAAAATTGGGATGCTCCCCTTTTTTCGACAAGAATAGCCTGAAAACCTTACAAGATAACAGTTTTAAAGCTATTCAACAGAACCTAAGTAAGCTTTTAGACTTGACAAACATCCTCTAAGAAATACTCTTAACTTTTAACTCTTAACTCTTAACAGTGGCGTCGAATTTATGCCCCGATTTAAACATAAGGGACTACCATTCTCCCGGGTATTTTTCGGTGTCACACTTAAAAGTTAATTTTTGGTTTGCAGCGAGTACCCAAATAGTATCAATATGCCACTTGCGTAACTCCTACAAAAGTCAAAAGAAGGAAGTTGTGTATTTATTTCTTGATCTCAATGGATATATAGCGGTTTTCACGCTTGATAAAATACAGATGAACCTCACCCCCTTCCCCTCTCCTTATTAAGGAGAGGGGTGGCTTTAGCCGGGGTGAGGTTTGGAGTGTATTGGACTCAACTGAAAAGCGCTATAGTTACAATAAAAAAGTGAATACAGAGGTAAAAATTCATATAATGCTCATATGAGCATTTACCAAGCCGTGAACAAAGCTTACAAAAGAAACCGTCGGCGTGACAATGACTGGCGGTTATTTTTGCGTCTACTACCTTATGCCCGTCCCTACAGAAGACTGCTGGCACTTTCAATGTTACTCCTGGTGCCGATCGCCCTTGCAAACGCTGTGCAACCCTTTCTAATTGGACTAGTTATTTCTGTAATTCGTCAGGAATCCAATGTTTATGAATTTTTAAGCAATCTTCCCATACCACAGGCACTAACCATCCTGCAAATTGCATTGCTAATCACAGTTAGTATACGTCTGTTACTTACTGGCTTCCAGGGTTATTTGGTACAAAAAGTAGGGCAAGAAATTACTGCTGATATTCGTCAAGATTTATTTAATCATGTAACATCTTTAGCCGTGCGCTTTTTTGACCGCACCCCTATTGGGAAATTAATTACTAGACTTACCAGCGATGTAGAAGTTTTAGGAGATGTATTTGCCACTGGGGCAATTGGTATTTTCTCAGATTTATTCTCCATGCTGGTAATTATCGGCTTTATGTTTTCTCTTCAGTGGCAACTTGCCGGGTTGTTAGTATTAATGTTAATACCCATATCAGGTTTAATTATTTACTTTCAAAAGCAATATCGCCAGTCAAATTATAAAGCCAGGGAAGAACTATCAAACCTCAACTCCCAACTCCAAGAAAATATTATCGGTATTGGAGTAGTACAGCTATTTCGGCGAGAAAAATTCAATGCCGGACTGTTTCGTAACACCAACAAGCGCTACGTAAAAGAAGTTGATACAACCATTTTCTACGATTCGGCAGTTTCCGCTACCCTAGAATGGGTTTCCTTAGTAGCGATCGCAGCTGTTCTCTGGATAGGTAGTAATCTACTTTTACAAAAAACCTTAACTTTTGGGATTTTATCAGCTTTTGTATTATATGCAGAGCGATTATTCCAACCCCTCAAACAATTTGCAGAAAAATTCACCGTCATTCAATCTGGTTTTACTGCCATTGAAAGGGTGACTAATCTGTTAGATGAACCCATAGAAATCCGCGATAACGCTAACCCCAGGTTTTCAATTTATGATTCTCAATTTGGTTACATTGACGAGATTGTGGAGAATCTAAACTCAAAAAATGTAAATAATCGAGCAAACTTGGGAGAAATCAAATTTGAAGATGTTTGGTTTGCTTACAAAGATGATGATTATGTGATTAAAGGCTTAGATTTTACCATTCATCCTGGTGAAAAAGTGGCATTAGTTGGTCCCACTGGTGCAGGTAAAACTTCTATCATTCGCTTATTGAGTCGCTTGTACGAACCTAGTAAGGGACGTATTCTCATAGATGGGATTGATATTCGCGAAGTACCCCAAAATGAATTACGGCGATATATGGCGGTGATTTTACAGGATGGCTTTTTGTTTGCTGGGGATGTAAAAAGCAACATCAGTTTGGGAGACGGTTACACCCTCCAAGAAATCCAACAAGCCGCACAAAAAACCAATATTGCCCAATTTATTGCCCAATTACCCCAAGGTTATGACACCCAACTTAGAGAAAGGGGGACAAATCTTTCTAGCGGAGAAAAGCAACTTTTAGCCTTTGCACGTGCAGCTATTCGTGAACCCCAAATTTTAGTTTTGGATGAAGCAACGGCTAATTTAGATGTGGGAACAGAAGCTTTTATTCAACAAGCTTTAGACGAATTATTGCAGAATAGAACTGCCATTATTATTGCCCACCGCTTATCAACAATTCGCAACGTAAATCGGATTTTTGTTCTCAACCGTGGGGAATTAATAGAACAAGGAAGTCACGAACAATTGTTACAACAAGGAGGATTATATGCCACCTTGCATAATTTGCAAATGTTGGGAACTTGAAAACAATTAAAAATTCAAAAATAGAGGTGTTTAGCAGAAACAAAGATATCAACCAATTACCAATTACCAATTACCAATTACCAATTACCAATTACCAATCTAGGATTTCAAGATTCCCCAATTGTTTTTATTTGTTTAGGCAATATGACTAATAGCAGTTTTAGAAGTGACCCAGAAACCAGCTACTGCATATTTAACAAATACTGACTCTTGCTTAGCATTACAAGAACTCTTTAACTGCACTGTTTGAGTTTCTTCTTTGACAATTTTGGCTAAGTAACTGTGGATATCACCATAGGGTTGTTCCACAACTAACTCGGCTTTTATACTATCGCCATCTGGACTTTCTTCAAGAATCCTAGCAGCTACTTTGTTGTTAAACCAATCCCAACCATAACGTAGCATTAATTCTCTTTCTAGCACCTGCATAGGACTAGGTAAAATTCCCCAACCCCGATAAACCTCATTCATGCATTGGATATTACCAGTACGAGTTAAAATTGAATAGAATGATTCTTGATCAACACGACCATAATATCTTCCTTCAGGTAAATCAATCATAGTTGGTGCAAAGCGATGTCCACCAAAATGACTTGATCTCCAAAGACGAACTGTGTGCAAATTGAAATCAGAAATCATATTTGTACCATGAAAGTACAAAGGATTGCCATACCTAGCACAGCACTTGTCATGATTACCATCGGTACAAACTAAAATATCCCTTTTTGGAGTCGTTTTTAACTCGTAATCTCCATACTTACCCCGTAACCATTTTCTCACAAACAAAGCGACATACTCAATTTTTTCCAAAGTAAATTCTTGTCGACGAAAACCATTAGTAATACCCTCTTTTTTTTGATAAATCAACAAGGTTGTTTCATCTTTTTTATGAGAGTGATTATTAGCAATCAATAAAAATCTAATTGGTAGTTTTGCCCGTTTAACTTCCTGCACCAAATCTTTGAGGTTATTAGGAACCCACTTGGAACTAAAAGTATCATATTTCCAAGGAGGAGGACACTCAACTAAAATATAAGTTTGGTGATTACTAGCACTACCAATAATATCTTCTCCTGCTAGTCGTGAATTGTCAGCACAAAAGAATCTGTTCATTATTGAAACCTATGGATTGTTGATTTTTAGAAACTAAGGACATTTTCAAGCTAGGGAAAATATGGCGCTACATAACTATGATTAACGCCTATCTACTACTAAAATAGCAAGCCATTTTAGAAATAAACAATTGAATTTTTTATCCCTCTTCTGGCAGTAATTTATAACACTCTTTTTTGTTCGGGGTTTTGTTTTAAATCAATTTTTAACAAGTAAAATAGATATATACCTATGATATATATACTTACTTAGTTATTTGTAGATTAAGTCAATTAAATATTTATACCCAACATTAAATAATCAAGAGTAAGTATCAATAAAATTTCATATATTCTATATTTACATTGTTAAAAAAATATTGTTCATCTTCATCTGGAAAAATTTTAGATGAATTTCTTGAACCCAGAACGATTTTCAGCAAAATAATTTATCTATTTAAACATAACATTTACCTTTATTTTTACGTATATTTTCTGAACAATATCATTAAATCTCCAAAGATAATCTTGGAAACTATATTCAACTAGAAACCGGATTTATTTAGTATGAAATCAGGAAACTTCCTTGTAATTTCACACAAAAACATGGTTTCTAAGTTTCGCATTTTATTACTGAATTTATGCTCTAGAGATTTGCTATCTGGATAAATAGTAGCTGAACTCAATAAGAAATGCAAGTAATTGAGAATAATTATAATTTATCATAAGGTAAAAAACACTAAAGTATAATTAAAGCAAAGTTAATCCTAGTAAAACTATTGAGAATATTCTCAATAGTTCCCTAGTCGATCATCAATATAATAGATAAAGATTTTCAATATGTAACAAATTGTTGCAAACCTGAGAAACCAAGTCTTGAAACTGAAACCTATAGTTGTTAATTGATTGAATGGGTGAATGGGTGACTTCGATGTTTTCCCCAGAAGTACTTACTCCAAGACTAGATGTAGATGACTTATTATAGGATTGGGGGTGATAATTTTTTCCTCAACTTGAGGATATACAAATTCAAAGTGCCATAATTGATTATGGACTCAAGAAAATTGACGAATAGAATAATTGAATGATATGTATTCAGCCTCTTTTTGCTTTTATGCTGAATTGAATCATTTCTTACCACGGAATAAAAGACGGGTGAGAATTACTCATTTTTTTAAAGACAGAAGCTCTATTAAAGACATGATAGAGGCTTTGGGTGTTCCCCATCCGGAAGTTGATTTTATTGAAGTAAATGGTAAGTGCGTAGATTTTTCTTATCTTGTTGAGGATGGAGACAAAATAAATGTCTATCCAATTTCTGTGGCTAAAGGGACTAAAGTAAGTCTGTCTGTGAGACCAAAACCGCTAAAAGTTATCCGGTTTGTGTTAGATATTCATTTAGGCAAATTAGCAACATCTTTACGGTTGTTAGGTTTTGATACTTTGTACCGCAATGATTATGAAGATGCAGAACTGGCTTGGATTTCGAGTTCCCAAGAACGGATTTTGTTAACTCGTGATAAGGGTTTATTGATGCGGAGTCTAGTTAATCATGGATATTATGTCCGAGAAACTAACCCTAAACAACAAATTGTAGAAGTTGTCCATCGCTTCAATTTGAGTAGTGTAGTTTCACCTTTCCAAAGGTGTTTACGTTGTAATGGGTTATTAGCATCAGTTGCCAAAAAAACAGTTATTGAAGAATTACCAGCAAATGTAAAATCTCAGATTAATGATTTTCATCGTTGTCAAGACTGTTCCCAAATTTATTGGAAAGGTTCCCATTACAATCAATTACAACAGTTTATTAATCAAGTTCTAAATGTCAATAATTCGTAGGGGCGCAATGCTTGCGCCCAGAAATTATGAATTATAAATTATGAATTATAAATTATGAATTATAAATTATGAATTATGAATTATGAATTATAAATTATAAATTATGAATTATGAATTATGAATTATAAATTATGAATTAAGAATTACTGACCCAAAGGACATGATATTAGGAGTTTAACAACTGTGACATTAATTGTAGCCCTTGATTTTGGTGGGACAAAGCTGGCTGCGGGAGTAGTAAATGCAGGTGCTAGAGAATGGTTACACTACGAACGTCGTTTATCACCACCCAATGCAGATGCTAAGACTGACTTGGAAATTATGCGATCGCTCATCCACTCCCTGGTACAAGGTGCAAAACCCGCTGCGATTGGTGTTAGTTTCGGGGGACCAGTGGATGCAACTACAGGAGTGGTAAGGCTTTCTCATCATGTCCCTGGATGGGAAAATATTCCTCTGGGCAAGTTACTAGAAGAGGAGTTTGGGGTTCCTGCAAAGGTGGATAATGATGCGAATGTAGCGGCTTTAGGGGAACACCGTTTTGGTGCAGGAAAGGGTTATGAGAGCTTATTTTACATCACCATCAGCACTGGGGTGGGTGGTGGTTGGATACTCAATGGTAAGCCTTGGCGCGGTACTGAGGGTATGGCGGGTGAAATTGGACACATGGTAGTAGATCCCCAGGGTTCTGTGTGTTTGTGTGGGAAGCAGGGTTGTGTGGAACGTTTAGCCAGTGGTCCCTATATGGCGCAGGAAGTGCAGGAAAATTGGCAAAGGGGAGGAAAGATATTAAGAGAGTTAGTAGGGGGAAATTGGGAATTGGTGACTGGGAAGATAGTCAGTGAAGCAGCGATTATGGGAGATGAGTTAGCACAGGAGGTTTTATACAGGGGTGCTTGGGGTTTGGGTGTAGGGATTGGAAATGTAGCGAATTTGGTTAATCCTCAGCGGTTTGTGTTGGGTGGTAGTGTGACAAAAGCGGGGGAGAAATGGTGGGAGGTTGTGCGGAAAACTGCACAGAAGACAGCGTTACCTGAAGTGAGTTTTGATATTGTTCCAGCTGCGTTGGGTGATGATGCACCTCTGTGGGGTGCGGTAGCGCTAGCGGAAACAAACTGTGAAGTTGTAGAGAAAGCAGGGTAATATTTGTAATATTTATGAGTTTATCAACATCAACTCAGTTATCCTCGAATCTTTCTCTAGCAGAGTTTCTCAAGTTACCAGAAACTAAACCAACTAGGGAATATATCGATGACAAAATCTACCAAAAATCAATGCCCCAAGGGAAACATAGTATAATTCAAACTGAGTTACCATCTGCGATAAATCAGGTTGGGAAATCAAGAAAGTTAGCTTTAGCATTAACTGAGTTACGCTGTACTTTTGCAGGACGTTCCCTGGTTCCAGATATCTCTGTGTTTGAGTGGTCGCGTATACCCATTGATGCAGATGGGGAAATTGCTAACAGGTTTGAAAGTTTCCCAGATTGGACAATTGAAATTCTCTCTCCTGACCAATTCCCCAACCGTGTGACATCCTCCCCCACCAAATCAAAGATTATGGTGGGGGCTTCCCCAAATCACTTTGAAGATTTCCTGGTTGTTCTCTTGCAAGATTTCGCCACTTGCCTAGACTGATTTTCACCAGTCCCCGGTAGATCGACTGCACAGGCTGTTTGGCTTCCCGTCTGCCCAACGGTACTAATTAATTTGATTCCTCGGTTTCTTATGTTTTGACCTGCTGCCACATCTCTATCCGTTGTGTAACCACAATGAGGACAGCTATGAACTCTTACACTTAGGTCTTTTCTCACTTCACCACCGCATTGGGGGCATTCTTGAGAGGTTCCCCTAGCATCAACTTCACCAAAGAACTTTCCACGTTTCCAACACACATACTTGACGATGGTTCTAAATTGACCAAATCCGGCATCAAGCATATGTTTACCAAACATTCCCTTAGCACTGGTGCGGTAATCCAAATCTTCCATGAAGACCATATCACCAAAATCACAAAGTGCATGGGCAACTTTGAAGTGAAAGTCCTTCCTGGTGTTGTCAATTTTGTGATGAAGTCGTGCAACCTTAATGCGTTGTTTCTCGTAATTTTTCGACCGTTTCTTTTTCCTCGAAAGTCGGCGTTGCAGCAATTTAAGCTTGCCTTGCAAACTTTTAAAGAACTTAGGCGGATCTACAATAACACCGTCACTGGTTGCCAAAAACACCGACAACCCAACATCAACCCCGATGGGATGACCATGTGGGATTGGGTCAGCAATATTAACATTACATTGAAGAGAAATAGATGCATACCACTTGTCAGCTTTCCTCAAAATTCGTACTTGCTTGACAACAAATCCTTTAGGAATAGGTCGATGCAAGTTAATAGGAATTGCTCCTATCTTGGGCAATTTAATATGTAAGTTTGTTACTGGACTTTCCTTAAATTGAGGAAATAGCAGCGACTTCAACTGTCCATACTTCTTGAATCGAGGAAAACCAAAACCTCTGTTTTGAAAGTATTCCCAAGCACGATGCAATTGTTTAATAGTTTGCTGAAGGACTTGAGAAGGAACTGAACTCAATAATGAAAATTCTTTCTTTGCCTTGGGCAATTTATTCAGCTGATAGATTTCGCCAGGAAACTTCAATTCAGGGGAGAGAATATACTCCTTTTCTAGGGAACATTTATCAATCGCACACTTACGACTACCACACCAATCCTTTATCTCTCTCAGTGCATAGTTATATGCTCCTCGACAGATTTCCATCCACTGGATGAGTGTTTGCTCCTCAGTAGTGTGTGGATAGATTCGGTAGGTGTGGTTAAGTGTTATCATTGGATTATTGTAGAGGACTTACTGGACAATAGGCAAGTGTTAAATGTTAATTTTAGGGACATCGAGTCCCTAAAATTAACCTGGGGGAGTCCATGTATCCCACGCCAAATCAGAGATTATGGCGTGGGTCTTATAGCTCCCCCAGACCCCCACGTAAGATAAAATTATTTTCTGTTTGAACCAGGGTACACAACTGGGTTGGTTTATTGACCCTAATGATAAGTCGGTGATGGTGTTTCAACCAAATCAATTACCAGAGGTAAAATATGATGGTGATGTTTTACCCGTTCTTGGTGTTTTGGGAGATTGGCAAATTTCGTCAACAGATATATTTAGTTGGTTGAAGATTTAGTAAATTTACTTATTCAGTGGCAAATGGTGTCACCAAACTCTCTTCAAACTGAGAATTTAACAATGTCCACAACTGCAAATCCGTAAAGTCGGGAATTGACATAAACGCACCAACATCCTTAAGATTTTGGGGATTGCGGGTAGAAGTTATCCCCACAGTAGGAATACCAGCACCAACCGCAGCGCGAATTCCGGAGGGAGAATCTTCCAAAGCGATCGCACCTGCGGCTTTGATTCCCAAGTTATCTAACGCCACTTGGTAGGGTGTAGGATCTGGTTTGGCAGCAATACAGTCTTCCCCTAACACAATGGTGTCAAAGGATTCTGTTATCCCCAATACTTCCAGCATAAAGTAAACATTTAATTTCGGTGCATTGGTGACTAAAGCACGTTTTAGCTGGTGCTTCTGTGTCCAAGCTAGTAATTGTGCAAATCCCGGTAGCGGTTGAAGATTTGTTGCTTGGTGACGAAACATCGCTTCTTTGTCTGCGGCGAATTTTTCCCCTGCATCTGCTGATAAATGTGGTAAAATATCTTTGATTATTTCTGGATTGGTTCGTCCGCTAACCCGCTGTTTATAAAAGGCTTCATCAATGTCCATCCCGTGATTTTTGAGCATTTCTCGCCAAGCTTGGTAGTGGATGGGGTCGGTGTTGACAATAGTCCCGTCTAAATCAAAGAGGATTGCAGCCAGCATGGTTTGATTGGTGCTTGTAAAGCAATGTGAAGTTTCTTTACACAGTCTACATTGTTTTGTTGTTATTAGTCATAGTTTGCCCCACCAACAGCAGCAAGAATTATAATAAGGCACGATTATTCTGACAACCTATGCTAATTATCGCCTGCAAAAGCGGATAAAAACTGCCTTTGCAGGTTCCCTCTGCATGGATACACATTTCTTTACATTCCCATGTCAGCAGCCAAAGTTTTTCATGTCGATGACCTAAGAGTACAGGTATATAACTCTGAAGCTCAGATGGCACAGTCAGTAGCCGCAATTGTCCAAGAGTATGTACAGAACCTGCTTCAGCAACAGGAGGGTGTTACTATCGTACTAGCCACAGGCAACTCCCAAATTCGATTTCTCGATGCTTTGACAACATTGGGTGCTGTAGATTGGTCGCGGATTACCTGTTTTCATTTGGATGAATATTTGGGAATCGCTGCCGACCATAGTGCCAGTTTCCGCTACTATTTGCAAGAGCGTGTGGAAAAACACGTCCAGCCAAAGCAATTCTACTACATTGAGGGGGATACTTTGCAACCCCTAACAGAATGCGATCGCTACAGCCAATTATTGCAAGCACAACCTATTGACCTTTGTTTTCTTGGTATTGGGGAAAATGGACACTTGGCTTTTAATGAACCATCTGTAGCAGATTTTCACGACCCCTATATGGTAAAACTAGTCAAATTAGATCCTCTCAATCGTCAACAACAGGTAAATACAGGTTATTTTTCCAATTTCTCAACGGTTCCCCAATATGCTTTTACTGTGACAATTCCCTTAATTTCCTCAGCAAAAAAAATAATTTGTCTGGCTCCAACTAAGCGGAAAGCAAAGGTGGTAAAACAAATGTTAGAGGGGGAAATTACTACCAATTGTCCGGCTTCTATCTTACGTCAACAACCGCAAGCAACATTGTTTTTAGATATGGAGTCTGCTAGCTTGATGGACAATAGTTAATCTGCAGTATTTTAGTCTAATTCTTGTGGGATGGAGAGCAGCGCTTTGCTTTTCCAAAGTTGTAGCGACTGCGGGACATCCCTGCCCGTCCAAATATGTAATTTAGGTACAATATTTAAATATTAACACTTTGGTGCCAGATGTGTGCCAATAAATTATATTAGTGAAATCATGTTATTTCCATACTTTTTAATTAAAAGAATTACTAAATTGATAACAGCTATTTGCAAACAGTATTTTCGTTATTATGCTTTATTCATGTTTAGTTTATTTTTAGTTGTTAATATCTCTCCTGTATTTTCGCAAATACCATCAGGAAATAGGATTAAATCTAGTTTAGAGAATCCTCGAACAATAGTACAAAAAGGTGAAGAAGCTTATCAAAACCAGCAGTTATTTACAGCACATAAATATTTTAAAAAAGCGGCAGAAATCTTTGCTCAACAAGGAGATAAAGAGAATCAAGCCATTACTTTAACTAATTTAGGTCGCTTGCAATTTGAATTAGGAAAAAATGAGGATGCTTTAAATAGTTGGAAAACTGCACAGGAAGTTTATAGCTTATTAGGTCAAAAAAACGAAGTTACTCGCAGTCAAATTTACCAAGCTCATGCTTTACAAAAATTAGGTTATTTCCCTCGTGCTTGTGGAACTTTATTACAAGCATTGGATATTTCTAAACCAAAGAGTTGTGAGAAACTGACAGTAGAATACATCGAACAATTTGTACAGCAAAAAAATCTCCAAGAACCAGATGTAAATTTGTTAAATGCTTGGCGTAGTTTGGGTGATGTTTTGCGTGTAATTGGAAAGCTAGAAGAGTCAAGTTCACTCTTAGAAAAAATAGCTGCTATAGGTTCAAATTCTCATCAAGCTGCTACTTTACTGAGTCTTGGTAATACCTATAAAAATATGGGTGATTTGCAGGTATCTAGAGAGAAAAAAGTGCAAAACGAGTATAGCAATATTCCTTGGTTGTGTAAGCGTAATGATAGGTCTATTTCTTTCACACCAATGGAGAGTTATCAAGAAGCAGAGGAAAAATATAAAGCAGCGAAAGATAAAGTTCCTGGAACTGCTATAGGCATCAAAACACAAATAAATTTACTAAATCTATTGTTGCAAAGAGAACAGCTAGAAAATACAAATATTCAAAAGAAAGGAAGTGAATTATTAGATAAAGCTAAAATTTTATTATCTCAAATTGATATTTCTTCCTTACCAACTAGTCAAAATAAGATTTATGCTCAAATTAATTTAGCTAAAAGTAGTGCTTGTTTACAACAATTAAGAAATCAACAACCAGAATGGCAAACTATTATTAAGCAATTAAAAACAGCAGAACAAGAGGCTAAACAAATTAAAGATAGATTATCTCAGTCTTATATTCTTGGTAGTTTGGGTAGTTTATATGAATATCGTGCTTGGAAATTAGAAAACAATAAATCAAATAATCAGGCTCAAGATTTTATCAAAAAAGCACGAAGTTTGACAGAAAAAGCTCTTTATATTGCACAAATAATTCAAAAGCCGGAAATTACCTATAACTGGGAATGGCAATTAGGACGTTTATTAGAAAAACAAGGAGAGAAAAAGAAAGCGATTGCAGCTTACCAAGAAGCAATTAAAACCCTAGAATCTGCTCGTTATCAGTTGATAAGAATAGATGCTGATGTGCGGTTATCTTTTTTAGAAAATATTGAACCAGTTTATCAAAGGTTGTTAGAATTACTTTTGCAAAATCCCACAAATGATAGTCAATTTTTACTGGGAGTGACTAAAATTAGCGAATCTCTACAATTAGCAGAATTAGAAAATCTTTTGCGATGTAGATTTGATAATTCAATAGGTGTTGAAATTAATCAAATAGAGAAATCAAAAGCACCAGCAGCAATTATTCATCCTATTATTTTACGAGATAGAGTAGAAGTCATTGTTCAACTACCTAATGCAGATAAGTCATCAGAAAAAGTACGTCGCTATACTACTAGAGTTAACCAAGAAGAAGTTGAAGATACTATTTCCCAATTGCAAAAAAGACTAAAAAACTATCGAATTGGAGAATCTAATAAATCAATTTTACCTCTAGCACAAAAGCTTTATGATTGGTTGATTAAACCTGCTATTGCTAATCCAGAATTTCCCAAAAAAGGAACTTTAGTCTTTATAGTAGATAGCACTTTACAGGGTATTCCCTTTGCTGTTCTTCATAATGGAAATCAATATTTGGTAGAGAAATATAGTTTGGCTGTGAATCTAGTATCAAAATTACCTAATCCACAACCTTTAAAACTCAACCAGTCTCATGTGTTGCTAGCAGGTATAAGTAAAAAAGCCCCAAGTTTTTCTAACAATTTACAACCTCTATCTCATGTCGAAAAAGAGTTAGATGGAATTCAAAAAATCATCTCTCATCAGAGACTAAATAATCAACAATTTACCAAGGAAAACTTTGAAAAAGAAATTAATGCTAATCCTTTTCAAATATTGCATATAGCAACACATGGTGAGTTTAGTTCTAACCGCGAAGAAACCTTCATTTATGCTTGGTATAACAAAATTAACTTAGAACTACTAGAAACAATACTCAAAACTAGAGAAGAAAGTGATTCTCAACCTATTGAATTACTAGTCCTCAGCGCTTGTGAAACTGCAACCGGAGATAGACGTGCAGCTTTGGGAATAGCTGGAGTTGCTTTAAAAGCAAATACTCGCAGTACTTTAGCTAGTCTTTGGAATGTAAATGATGAATCTACATCTAAGTTTATGCAGCAATTTTACAAAAACCTAGAACAACAAAATATGAATAAAGCTGAAGCACTACGACAAGTACAAATTAGCTTTTTGAAAGATCCAGACTCTGTTGAGAATCACCCATATTACTGGTCTGCTTTTATCCTCGCAGGTAACTGGTTGTAAATATAGCACTAAGCATATCACACATCTTGCACCTGGGTTGTGAAACCGGGTTTATGAACGAAAAATTGGGGTTTTAACAAGTCAATATTCGCATCGGAACCCGGTTTCTCGATGCTTGCTCTTGAATGGTGCAAGATATGACATATATAGAAGGAACATCATGTTTTGCTTAATAGGGAATAGGGAATAGGGAACAGAGAAAAAGGAACTCTACCCGAAGACGTAGTGCTATATTTTCTTACGGGTTTAAATTTCTAATTTGCTTTTCTATAGATTCTACACATTCTACAGACTTTATTTTCTGATAATTACTGCTTGCTGCTTGCAGATTTTGCATGACTTCATCATTTTTTTTGAGTGCAGCATTGACAATTGCTAGTCCTTTTTGTGCTTCAGCTTGTCCTTTTGTATCATTAGTTTCAATTGCCAGTTTTAGCGCTTGCTGATAATTTTTTTCGGCTGATTGAGGATATTTAACCTGTTTCCAGTAAAGGTCACCAAGCATTTGATAAATATCTCCAGTTTGACTGTTATTTTTAACAGCAGTTTCTAAAATTTCAATTGCTTCTGCAATTAAATCCTTTGCTTTATACAACTGAGTTATTTTGAGTACTTTTTCGTCAAAATTAAGGTTTTGTTTATAGATAGATTGAACTTGTTTTTCAACTTCCTCTTTATCCGTTTTACTGAGGATTCTAAAATTGATTTCTCCTTCTATATTTTCTTCTAAATCACTAGTCTTGACATTTAAAGTGTAAAAACCTGGTTGTAAGGCATTTTGTTCTTCGGGATAACTACTTTCAGTACTACCATTTGCTGGCTTTTCCCATAATATTCCTCTTCTATCTGTAAGACGTACAATGTAATCCTTCGCATTTGCTACCCTTGTCCAAACAAATGTAGGCTTATTATTCAGCAAAGAACCTCTGGGGGGAGTAATGATTCTTATACCACCACCACGGGAAACTTCATAACAAGGACTACCGTCAGACGGACATACTATTTTTCTAGCTATGAGAAACTCACGTCGCAAAGTTTTACAAGCTTGATTTGAACTTTCATTGAATTGGGTATTTTGAGTCGCATTTGCTTCTTTCTTAAAATTCAAACATGCATAAACTATAGCTAAACCTAAGACAATTAAAATTTTCAATTTCATTGTGATTTTCCTTTTGAGTTTAAATATTGAGCCGCATCTAGTTGCCAAGTTTCTACTTCTGGTAAACTATCATCATCATAATTCCGACATTTTTGCCATGTTTGTAGAGTATTACTACTATTAATTTGTTGCAGTACTTGAACTTTCGCTAATAAACAATAGGCAGCCGCTTTCTTATTATCTACATCTTTTGTAATTGCTATTTTTAGATACTTTTCTGCTGTTTTTAATTGACCTGATTGTAGATATGCCCAACCAATATTTTTATATAAGTTAGATTGATTCCTTGGAGAAATAAGAGCAGTATCTTTCTCTAAATATGGGGATACCAACTCAATAGCTAACTGATTATTTCTGTTTTGCCAAATTTGTAATCGAGCCAAGTTATTAGCTGCGCTGATAAAAATATCAACCTTCTCTCCTTGATAATTATTCTGAAAATTAATAGCTTTTTGATATTCATTAATAGCTTCTGTAAATTTTCTAGTATCTTCATTCAATGTTCCTAAATTATAGTGAGTCGTAGCTTTGTTATAAGCATCATCATTCGCTAATTTAAGTGACTTTTCATAGTTATCTCTAGCACAAACATACTCTTTCTGAAATTTACAAGTCAATCCTAAATCATTGTAATATTTTGCTTCTTGAGGATTTAGTTCAACCGCTTTTTCTAATTTCTTTCTCGCACTCTCTAAATCACCATCCATAAGAGCCTTACGTCCCTCTTCATTTTCATAAGATGCTCTTAATGGTCTAGACCATAATTGAATTAAAAAGCCAGCAACAATCACCAGCATAAATGCAGATACTGTTAATTTAAATTTTGGAGATTCTACAAACCTCAGAATACTTTTAATCAACAACCCTTTTGGATTTAAATATTTGATAATTGCTGCAGCATTTTGAGGTCTATCTGCTGGTAAATCTGCCATCAAATCATCAATAAAATCTGCTAACGCTTGGGAAACTCTTGGTGCTTGTTTGTGCCAAATTAATTTACCTGTTCTTGGATTAGTAGCCAGTTCTACAGGAGATTTACCTGTAAGTAAATGAACAAAAGTACGTCCGAGAGCATAAAAATCTGATTGAGGTAAAGCTTTACCATTAATTTGTTCTGGTGGAGTGTAACCACCCGACAGCATTATAGTTATACTTCCTGTTTCTGCTGTTAAACTTGTTCCTGCTGTTGCTATTTTTCCCAAATATGTATTACTTATATCTCGGACTGTACCAAAATCAATTAATGCTAACTGTCCATCTGGTTGCAAAATAATATTTGATGGTTTAATATCTCGATGAAACAAGTGATGTTGATGTATTACTTGCAAAATTTCTAATATTTGTCTCAGCCATTTTAAAGCTATAGATTGAGAAATAGAACCATGTTCTAATAACCATTGTTCTAAGTTTATACCTTCCATTTTCTGCATTACTAAGCAATGCAGTTTTTCAGAACTATCATGGGGAGTAAAAGTAAAATAACCATCAGATTCCACTTTCGGAATACCGGGATGATTGAGTGTTTGTAAGGTCAATACCTCTCGTTTAAACATTTTTACTAATTGTGGATTGTCTATTTTCAAGACTTTCATCACTTTTCGGGTTTCCCCATCCAACACTTCAAAAATATCGGTATAATTTAGCGATTTTAATGGACGCAGGGGTTTAATTAAACGATATCGATTATGGATAAGTAGCGTTGTTCCGCAAGCTTGACAAGTACTAAAATCCTCCTGGTTCTCTCTGTTTCTACATTCCGGGTTAATACAATAATGCACCTGACTTAAATTAAATACTATTTTGTTGAATGATATTTGCTGATATACTTTTTCACCAAATACTCAAGATCATAAACAGTTGCTGATGCTTCTGATTTAGTGACAATCAAACTTCGTTTTTTTAAGAATGCTAATGCTTCTATGACTTCAGAAGTTGATAATTCGGAAATCTCTTCTTTGATATTTCCTAAAGATGCTGGTTTCTCTAAACTTGCCAAATACAGCATAATTTGCTTTTCTAACTTTGATAAATGAACCCACTGCTGGTCGAGGATGAGTCGAAAATCACCAAAAACCCAGGTTTCATATTCAGTAAATTCTGCCACATTGTTATTAAATAAATCTTTAATAATGGCAGAAACAATTTTTAATGCAAAAGGATTACCTCTAGCACAGCGAATTAAGTATTCCCATTTTTCTTCCCCTTTTAAGCCTTGTTCCTGTAAAATTTTCTTAGCATCTTCTAGCTTTAATCCTGCCAATGGAAGTGAATGAACTGGTCGTTTTAAACCTTCGATTGATTCAATTTCCTTGGGTTTTTCCTGAGAACATAATAATAAGCAACTTTGGTGTTCGGTTTCTCCCAAGCGTTTAAACATTACCCCATAATTCTCATATTCCTGTTCATAATTACCAAAGCGACCGCTACTGGGGAGAATGCTTTCTACATCGTCCAGTATCAACAGACAACGGTGTTGACGCATATACTGTAGTAGCAGAGAAATTCTTTCATTTATATCTTCAGGTAACTCAGACTCCTGCTGCTGCGATAAAAATGCGATCACATCCCCCAACAAGTCTGTAATAGAAGGTTGACTATGCAGCGATCGCCAAATAACAAACTCGAAATGCTGTTGAATTTGTTTCCCTAACTTCACCGCTAGGATAGTTTTACCTATTCCTCCCATACCCAGCAGCGCTACCATGCGACATTGTTCTCCTACAATCCATTCACTCAAGGTAGCTAGTTCCGCTTCTCTCCCGTAAAATACGGAAACATCAGGTGCTTCTTGCCAATCTTGAGTTTGCAGGGGTTTTACAGAATCAGTTGTCACCACTACGGGACTATTATCTATGACTGGTCGTGCAGTTGCGACTTCACCAGCAACCGATGCTTGATACTTGGTGAAGAGTAGCTTTTGTAAGTTTGTTAATTTTACTGGTCCCTTTCCGGTAATGTGAAATTTTTTGTATATATCACTCAACCGCTTGCGTACCAGCACTTCACTTATATTTAACTCCTTGGCGATCGCTTTGGTGGCTTTTCCCTCCATTGCTGGAAGCAAAACCTCCATTTCTCGGTCGGAGACGCTATGTTGTTTGGCTATGTCTTGCAGGAAGTCTTGGGGAATCACACTTGTTATCTCAAATAATATCCATAGTTTAGTACCTTTATAGTATATTTCATTTTTGTGAAGGATTTTTATTTCACTTAAATTCTAGAGTAGGTAGTAAAGTGAAAAGGTTGCTAAGCCTAGGTTTAATCTAGTTTTGAAGCTCTTCAGGAATTAATTATGTATAAATTAACTTGCCTATTTTAGATTTATGTGATAACTTAAGTGAAAAGCGCCAGGAAAGAAGAATGTAGAGAAAGCCTATTTTAAAGTGTCGTGGTATAAGCAAGTCGTGAAAAAATTACTGAATTTATAATTTCACGGATTCAAAATCTAAAAATCACGACATTTAAAAAGCTTTTTAAATAAAGCTTTAATATCTACATTTTGGGACTTTTTATTGCGGTAATTCATGTTAACTACTGGGGTTACATGAACAGAATGTTTTGCAAAAAATAACGGAGAAAAAATAAGAATGGCTAATATACCAGGAACACCAGGTAATGATTATCTCATAGGTACATCTGGCAACGATACTATTAGTGGAGGAGATGGTTTCGACACTTTGATAGGTGCGGGAGGAGATGATTTGCTAAAAGGAAATAAAGGAGCAGATTACCTTTTTGGAAATGGAGGTAATGATACACTCAGAGGTGGTAAAGGTCACGATTTTTTAGACGGTGGTAAAGGGATAAATGACCTATATGGTGGTGCTGGACGTGATATCTTTTTCTGGGATGCAGCAAAAGACAACAGTTTTACAAGAATTCGAGACTACGAACCTGGCATAGATACTATCTATATTGCCAATGGTTCTGCTGTCATAGATGAATATAATTTTTATGGTGTTCCTCAGTTTGGAGGATTGAATGGAGCATTAAGCGTCATTGGTGCAGATGGAAATGGTCTGAGTTTTACTCAGCTTAACGTTCAGTACGTCTAAATTACCTTTCATCTCTCATAGGTATAGTTTCTTAATTCTTGAAACTTATACCTGTGAGCAAAACTATAAAGATTGCACAAGTTCCTTGCATGTCTAAGAGTGTGTTTATAAATAAAAGATAAACACCAAATAAACCGGGCTTCCTTATCGAAAATCTGAATATATACGCCAAAATAAACCCGGTTTATACTCCTCACGAGAGTTTTATATTTCTTTGATAAACACACTCTCAATAAGTCCCTCATTGCCCACTTTGTAGGAGAAATAATTGACCATGAATAAGTTCACAAAATTACTCATGACTACCACAGCTATAGCATCTGTATTTGGTTGGAATATTCACACTACTCAAGCACAAACAATTGAAGAATTGCGTGATGCATACTGTGTTGGTTCTTTAATAGGTGGTTTAATGAGAGGCAATACTGCAGCTATTCCTTTAGAATGTACTCAAAATCAATCTCAGTCACAAGGTTCGTTAAATACGGCACCGCGTTCTTATAATCAATATCAAAGAACTAATAGAAGAGATATTGAACGTTATATTGACCAACAAAACCGTCGAGTCAATCAAATTGAGAGGTATTCAGATTGGTTAACTGAACCTGACAATGTTTGTTTAAGTTGTAGTAATTAGTATTTTCTAATTTTCAGGACTTACGCAATTGTCATACTTGAAAGTTAATTTTTAGTTCGTAGTGAGTATTTAGTACTCAAAAAGCTGGTTAAAACCTTTACTACAAACAGTATTAATATGCCAGTTGCGTAAGTCCTAATTTTGTCTAAATGCAAGTTAGAATACTCAACAACTGGAGATAAAGGATGGATTCTTAAACTGATTTCAAGACTCACTGAGGGAAATGATCTATTCTATTGATTAAAAATTTATCAGGGTTTGATTAAAAAGTTATTAGGGTAAATATCTATAAATTTAACTATAACTACTGTCAATAAGTTAGAAATACTCGAAATAAATTATTGGCAATAGGGTGCAAATACATTAAGTATCAACACATAATTGCTCATGGGATACAAGTAATTTGGGCAATTTTAACATTACAGTAATATTCTATTATTTCTGTCTGTAAATAATGCTCAAAAGGTAGATAAAGTCTAGTTTATCTATCTCAAGATTTCATGAGTAATTATCTAGAGTTTATTGTCGCGAATTCAATAAATGTAATCTTGGAGAGAGAGTTATGAAGTTTAAGATTGTGAGAATGAATCCACTTAGATTGAATAATGTTTTTATTTTGTTGTTGATGGGTATATTAGTCACATCTTGTAGTGGAGGAACTTCCAGCAATACTTCATCTTCAGCAGACGATGATTGTCCAACTGATGAAAGTCGTTGTGCAGCAAGAGAGCAGTTGAATTTGTCTAATTGACGATAGTTGTGTCGAATCTGATTTAATTTCTAATACTTCATTCATAAACAAGGAGAATCAATCAAGATGAGTAACAGAACCAATCCAGAAAATCTCGGTCTTTTAAGAGAAGGATTAGAAAATGAGATAAAAATAACAGGTAGCACACTTGGAGAAAATAATCTCCAAGATGTTTATTTGTTTGAATTATCTAATAGTGGTACTTTAAGTATTACAACAGGTGGCTTTGATTTGATTGTCACATTAGGGCAAGATATAAACAGTAATGATATTTTTGAAAGTAATGAAATTATCAAAGAAATCAACTTAGGCAATGCTCAAGATGAAATAGAAACAAGTGTACAAAAAGGTAGCTATTTTTTAGAATTACAAGATGATTTAAATGGAGAAATTGGTGCTCCTATTTTCGATAGACCTGGATTTTATTTTACATCTTTTTTAAGGTTAAACCCTGATGTTATTAATAATCCCATCAATTTAGGAATTTTAGAAGATGGTGCTTCACAAGAACTATCTGGTCGTTCGGAAAGTTTAAACAGTGAACAATTTGGAACAAATATTCTACTAGAAGGTTATCGTTTTGAATTACCTAGTACTGGTACAGTCATTATCGACAAAACTACTGTAGATACTAATACGATTTTGGCACGTGATAGTAATAATGATGGTAGGTTTGATTCTACAGATGAAATACTTGCAGAATTGGAAGATATAGACCAAGGTCTGGGAAGTGAAAATGAAAGTGGTCAAATTAATCAAACATTAAGTCAGGGTAATTATTTCTTGGTATTTGAGGATGGTCGTGACCTTTCTGGAAGTAAGGAGGTAGCATCAGTATACGAGTCAACAATAACATTTAATGCCACTGATAATCCTGTTTCAAATCCAAATAATCGGACTCCAGATCCACTTACTCCAGTAATTGCAGGTGACTTAAGTAGTTCTGACCCGCTTTACTGCTGTAACAACAATAATCAACCTTTTTATTACGATGAATATTCAGTGGATCTAAACCAATTAGGGTTTCAAGTAGGAGATACGGTCAAAGTTGAATTGGATTCCAATGACTTTGACCCAGTCATTATGATTTTAAATGCTGACACTCGTGAAGTGATTGGTGCTGGTTTTAATCCCAACAATGCAAACAAAGCTGAATTTGTAAGAACAATTGAAGCAGGAGTTAATTATCTGATTTCAGTAGAAAATGCTTTACCTGGTCAAACTGGTAGTTATACTCTGACAACTACTGAATTTGTTTAAATAACAATGATGTCAAATAATGGGAATTGACCTCATTTATAAAAAAGTTATCAGGGTAAATATCTATAAATTTAATTATAACTACTGCCAATACACTCGAAATCAATTATTGACAAGAGGGTGCAAATACATTCAATATCAACAGATAAATGCTTATGGTATACAAGTAATTTGGGCAATTTTAACAGTACAGTAATATTCTAATATTTCTGTAAATACTGCTCAAAAGTTAGATAAAGTCCAGTTTATTTATCTGAATATTTCATAAGTAATTATCTAGGGTTTTTCTTACCAATTAAACAATTCTAATTTTGGAGAGATAGTCATGAAATCTAACATTGTGAGAATGAATCCACTTAGATTGAATAATGTTTTTATTTTGTTGCTGATGGGTGTATTAGTCACATCTTGTAGTGGAGGAACTTCCAGCAATACTTCATCAAATCCTGGTGGAGGTACTTCTAGTAATAATTCTCTGACAGTAAGCATTCCTGCATTAGGAAGACAGTTTCAAGTGGTCAGAGGACAAACAACAGAAGCAGATATAAATAATACTGCAGATGCAGAACGAAGTAACTGTAATGTTGTATTTAGTTCTATTCCATCACAACTTCAAGTTTGTAGGTCTCAAGTTAGTTCAGCAGTAAGACAAGCTTTAGATTTCATTAGATAAAGGATAAAAAATATTGGCGATTGAGTTGGATATAGTCGTAGTTTAGGTTGAAGTGAGTAGGGTGCATTAGCCAAAACTACAATACCTGATTATTAGCAACTATATAAATGAAAAATATCAATTTATTCTCTCAAATATCCCTACTAGAACGCTACCTAATCAAAGAACTAATTCCACCTTTATTATTTGCTATTTTTGCATTTTCCACCGTAGCAGAATTAATAGGCATATCTTTTGAACAAGTCAGATTTATAGTCAATCGCGGATTAGATATTTCTACATCTATATATATCCATATTCTGAAACTACCTGCTTTTATAGTTTTAGCTTTACCAATGGCTATTTTGCTAGCAACAATGTTAACCTATAGCCGACTTTCTCGAAAAAGTGAAATTATCGCCTTCCAAAGTTGTGGTTTAAGTTTATATAACTTGATAATGCCATCTTTGGGTATCAGTATATTAGTTGCTTTTATGTTATTTATCCTCAATGAATTAATAGTTCCTCCTGCTAATTACAAAGCAGCAATTATTTTAGAAAAATCGATGAATGTAGATAGACTGTTGGATAACAGCAATGACATCATTTATGGAGAATTTAACCACGATTCACAAAACTCCCGTGTTCAAAGTATTTTTTACGCAGAAAAATTCACAGGTTCACAAATGCAAGGCATCACTGTATTAATTTTTAATCAACAAGGTTTACATCAAATAATTGAATCCCAATCCGCTAAATGGGATGAGAAACAAAAAGTTTGGTTATTTCATCATGGTGTAGTTAGTGTGATTAATTCTGATGGTTCTTATGGTGATTTCACTAAATTTGCAGAACTTTCTTTAAATATTCCTAGAACTCCTTTGGAATTAGCAACCCACAACCGCGATAACCGGGAGATGAATCTTTTTCAAGCCTGGAAGCAATTAGCCATAATTAAACAATTAGGAGATATAAAAACTATTCGTAAATTGCAAATAAGTATTCAAGAAAAGTTTGCTATACCTTTCTCTTGTGCGGTTTTAGCTTTAGTTGGTTCTAGTGTTGGCATTAATTCTCAACCAAGAGTAAATAATAATGGTTTTGGAATTGCTTTAATTATTATTTTTAGTTATTACATGATGAGATTAATTACTACTACCTGTAGTCTTGCGGGAGTTATACCAGTATCTTGGGGTGTATGGCTACCAAACATAATTGGAACTTGCAGTGGATGTTTGATTTTAGCGAGGAAGGGATAGAAAATGAATTTAACTTTCTAACTTGTGGTTTCAGGTCGTTGTTTCATTTAAGTAGGTACTAACATTTTCTAATCAAAGATAGAGTTCGCTTTCCTGATAATTGCCACAATCGTTTTATATATTGTTAAATTTGGGAGAAAGAATTCATGACAGATATCAAAGAATGGAATCAGCTTCAAATAATAAATGTGCGTGGTTTACATACTAATGATGAAGAATGTCGTCTTTTAGAAGGTTACATAGTACAACATAAAAACCAAAATGGTTTTATGAAGTTTTCCCAGGTTGTTGATTTGCTAGAGTGCAAAGTTGAGGATGTTGAATTTTATAAAAAAAACGACCCATCAGAAATGTTAGGTGGAGCTATTGCTGGAGCGATTATAGGAGGAATGTTTGCTGGAAAAACTGGTGCAAATATTGGTTCTCAATGGGGACTTGCACAGGGAGCTATTGCACAAGAAATACGTATTAAACTTGTGAGTCCTCAAGGATATTCATTTCTGATTGTTACAGATAATCAGGATGAAGCTGAGAAGATATTATTCATTTTTAATGGTTCTTTTAAGCCTTCAAAATCTTTATCACAAATCAATAAAATTTATCAGGAAAAACAACAAAACATTCGTAATTTCGGTTGGGGTTGTCTAGGATTTTTTATCATTGGGTTTGTGATAGTTATGATTATGAGTGTTGTTAGCGGTAGTACACAAACTTCTGGAATCAGAATGTATCCAATTCAGGAAACTAGAGATATAGACTAAAGAATTAACTATTTCACAATCCTCATTGTCCAAATCATACCGATAAATCCCCAGTGGGATACTTACTGTCTAAGTTTGTTTCGTTCATTTCGTACATTGCGTTCATTTTGAATAAGAGCTATGATGAGATGAAGATGAATGATAATTGCAATCCATATTTTCCTATGGATAAGTGGAGTGTAATTCTATATTAGACAGATAGAGGCTGATATCTATGACAGTCAGTACACACCAATCTAGCAGGACTGCTGTACCTACGGAAGAAGATACTACCCTAGCCAAAAAAAGTAGTCAAACTTTGGCATCTTATGTACGGGATAATGATGCATACCGTACTATCGTTGTGCAAGATAACGCGATAAGTGAAACGGTTACTATACCAGCAGTGGCTTTTCATTTGCTTGTTGACATCCTGACACAAATGGCTCAAGGTAATGCTGTTACTCTGATACCGGTACATGCAGAACTCACGACACAAGAAGCAGCTGATATCTTAAATGTTTCTCGTCCTTATTTGGTAGGGTTATTGGAATCTGGAGAGATACCATACCGTAAAGTAGGAACACGACGACGGGTACGTTATCAGGATCTACTCGATTACAAAAATAAAATTGATACTTTACGAATGCAAGCTCTTGATGAACTTACTGCTCAAGCTCAAGAATTAGATATGGGGTACAAATAAGAGTTTCTCATGATTAGTCTAATTGAGTCAGAGTGGGAAGAGGGGGAAGAGTGGGAAGAGGGGGAAGAGGGGGAAGAGTGGGAGTAGCACTACGTTTTTGGGTTAGGACATTTTTCTGTTAAGAGTTCCCTGCTTCCTGTTCCCCATTCCCTGTTTTCTACCTTCACGAGTAGTTAAGGTTTTGCCGAGCTTACGCTAACACAAATCAAACCGGATTCCTATAGAGCAATCATAGTGTCTAATTTCATAGCTATTTATGATGCATGTGTTTTATATCCAGCACCATTGAGAGATTTTCTGATGCGACTTGCACTCACCGACCTATTTAAGGCAAGATGGACGGATGCAATTCACTCAGAATGGATTAGAAACGTTTTAAAGGATCGTCCCGATCTCACCCTTGAACAGCTTACCAGAACTAAAAATCTGATGAATAGCCATGTCCGAGATTGTCTTGTGACAGGTTATGAAACACTTATCCCAGGTTTACAACTCAACTTCCAGATCCGAGCGATCGCCATGTCCTCGCAGCAGCAATTCGTTGTCATGCAAGTATTATAGTTACTTTTAACCTGAGAGATTTTCCGACTCAAACTCTCTCAGTATATGGTATTAAGTCCCAGCATCCAGATGACTTCATTCAGCATCTGATTGACCTGAATCCAACAGAAATTTGCAAAGTGGCAAAGAAGCACAGAAGTAGTCTTAAGAGTCCCCCTAAGACATCTGAAGAGTACTTAGAATCGCTTTTAAGACAGGGACTACGGGAATCAGTTAATGCTCTCAAAAAATTGTGCTATGACATTTAGGAAAAATATACCGAAGATACTATAACATATTCCGCTACAAGTCTACCCTGTTCCCCATTCCCCATTCCCCATTCCCCATTCCCCATTCCTTATTCCACACATCTTCCACCTGGGCTAAAAACCGGGTTTCTTGCAAATCTCTCAGTCTCAAAACCTTAATTTTTCATTTAGAAACCCGGTTTTTTTGGTCTTATTGAGAATAGTGCAAGATATGAGATTCCCTGTTCCCTATTCCCTATTCCCCATTCCCTATTCCCTATTTTTCTCAGGAAGTATGACGGATTGACAAATTGGATGCAACTTTATATCTTTACTTGTACTTCATAACAGGCTCCGGTATTATGTGAAACATGAATACCAAATGGATACCTTGGCTTCGATACTTACCCTTGGTGACATTATTAACCCTGAGTGTCACTTCCACAAGGGTTGTTGCTCAAATCATACCTGATGGCACATTGGGTAATCAAAATTCCGTTGTCACACCGATAAATCCCCAGCTTGAACGCATTGATGGTGGTGCGATTCGGGGGACGAATCTATTCCACAGTTTTCAGGAGTTTAATATTGGTGTAGGTAAAGCTGCTTATTTTGCTAATCCAGCCATTATTAGAAATATTTTCAGTCGGGTTACGGGAGGGAATCCTTCTTATCTGTTTGGGAAGTTAGGGGTTTTGGGTGATGCAAATCTTTATTTTCTCAATCCCAATGGGATTATATTTGGTGCAAATAGTAGTTTAGATATTCGGGGTTCATTTGTTGGGAGTACGGCGAAAAGTTGGGTATTTGATGATGGTCAGGAATTTAGTGCTACAAATGCTCAACAAGCACCTCTGTTAACTATAAATGTTCAGCCGCTAATTGGATTAGAGTTAGAAGGTTTAGAAGCGACGAGAATTAATAGTGATGGGAATTTAGTTGTTGGGAAAGATTTAACTCTTGCGGCTGGTAATTTAGAGTTACAGGGAAATTTACAGGCTGGAGAAAATTTAACTCTACAAGCTACGGATACGGTAAAGATTAGGGATAATGTCGAGAAACCTTTTATTGCTGCTGCTGGAAATAAGTTAGAAATTCAGGGAAATCAAATAGTAGATATCTTTGCTTTAACCAATGCCGATAGCGGGTTATTGTCTGGTGGGGATATGATTTTGCGTTCTGCGAACCAAGTGGGAGGAGATGCTCGTTTTACAGTTGGTGGTAGTTTTCGCATAGAAAATTTGCAAGGAAATTTGGGGAATTTCTATAGTCCCTATGACCCGATTATTCTTGCAGTAGGAGATGTCAGTTTAGGAGACTATTTCGGTGCTTCTCTACATATCTTAGCTGGTGGTAGCGTCACCATTGGTAATGTTAACATCTTCTCTTATGACTCAACGGATAATACCATTAATCCCGAAAATAGCACTCTTTTCAATAGCAGTAATACCATTGGTGAGTTAGCAAATGTAATTCTATCAGATGGGACGACAATTACCATTGATGGTAGCACTAAACCCACCTTAGATATTAGAGCCGGAATTGATTGGTTAAGCTTTGAGGGAGGATTTCCAATTAATACCGATACGGGTTTTCTCTTCCCTAGATTTAATAATACTCCTACTAATGCAAATATAAATGTTGGTAAAATTGATATCTTTTTACCCTTTAGTGATGGGGGTAGAGTCCTTTTAAGCAATCAGTATCGTCCCAATCTTGATTTATCTGGTAATATTACCGTCAACGAATTTATTAATACTAAAGATTTTGCGGATGGTGGTGCAGTAACTATTGACTCTCGCAATCAAATTTTCCTCGCTGATAATGTCGATACTTCTTCATTTCGCAACTTTGGTCGGGGTGGAGATGTTACCCTAATTGCAAAGGATGATATTAGCCTCAATCCAGGGGTGTCTATTTCCTCTGAGGGGGCGTTGGGTGGTAATATTACCTTCAATAGTGGTGGAGATATATCTCTTGTCAGTAGCTTTATTAGAAATCGCAGCTTTAACGACAAAGAAGAAGAATCTATCCCTACAGGTGGGAATATTAATATCACAGCTAATTCCCTGTCTCTAAATGAATTCTCCCGCTTGGATGCGAGTACAGAAGGATTTGCGAATGCTGGGAATGTGAATATTGATGTGACGAATACCGTTAGATTAGATTTTTCGGATATCCTCAGTGTCGTAAATCCCGCAGGTGTAGGAAATGCTGGAGATATTAATATTAAGGCAGGATTACTCGAAGTTATAGATGGGAGTCAATTCCAAACCCGTATCAGGGGAAGGGGAAATGGTGGAGATATCAATATTGTTGTTAAAGATGGAGTAACATTCGCTGGTATACGAGATGGATTTTCTCCTTTTGCGACTACTGAAGTTCGTAATAATGCGGTAGGAAATGCTGGTAATCTGAACATCTCCGTCACCAATGGTTCCCTGGAAGTACGAGATGATACCCGATTGATTACTACCACTTCGGGAAAGGGAAATGTGGGTAAAGTCAAGATTGATGTTAGAGATAATGTAATCTTCGATGGTTCCTCTATCTTCGCTACAGTGGAATCAGGTGCTATCGGTAATGGGAGGGAAATTGAAATTACTGCTAGTTCCCTGAATTTTACCAACTCCCAACTGACTGCTGATACAGCAGGAGTTGGTAATGCTAGCAGCGTCAACCTCAATGGAAATGCGATTACACTTCAAGATACGCAAATCTTCACATCTGCGAGAGTAGGAGCTACGGGTAATGCTGGTAAAGTGACTATAAATGGAAGCGATCGCCTTACTTTGAATAACAGCGAAATTTTCTCAGATGTAGAAACAGATGCTATAGGTAACGGAGGTGACATGCAACTCTCTAGTCTCCTTCTATCTGTTACTAACAACTCTGTCATTTCCACAAGTACCGATGGAATGGGAGATGCGGGAAGTGTCAATATAACAGTGGGAGATGCTTTCAGTTTGCACAATAGTGATATTTTCACACGTGTAATAAGAAGAGAAGGTAATCAACTCACGGTTAATGCTGGAGACGTAAACATTAATTCTGGTAGTATTTCTTTGATAGATGAGAGTGGGATTAATACATCCGCTACCGCTGGAGGTGCTGGTAAAGTTAGTCTCCAAGCTGATGGTGCAATTTCCTTAGAAAACAGCAGTACTGTCTTTACTTCTGTGTTGCAAGGAAATGGTGTGGGAGGTGATATCTTTATAAATGCTCAGTCTCTTTCCTTAGTTGATAACTCTACCTTAGGAACTACAGAAGGTACTGCTGACGTTTCTGACACCACTGGGGGACGTGCTGGTAATATTAGGGTACAAACAGAAGAATTTGTGCATCTTGGCAACAGCAGTACTATCTCCGCTTCATCTTTTAATGGTTTTGGGGGTAATATCCTGATTAATACTAAAAAGTTGAGTTTGGAGAATGGATCGCAAATTCGAGCATCTATTTTGTTTGGTAATCAACCAGCAGGTAGCTTGAGTGTCAATGCTTCTGAGTCTGTGGAAGTCAGTGGATTTGCTAATTCCCTGGAAAGTGGTTTGTTTATCAATAATTTTGGAAATGGAGATGCTGGAACTTTAAAAATTAGCACGGGAAGATTGATTGTTAAAGATGGAGGGAGAATTTCCACTTCTTCCTTTGCAGGAGGTAAAGGAGGGAATTTAGAAATCAATGCTGACAAATTTGTTCGGGTACAAGGAACAACAGCAAATGATATAAATATAACTTCTTTAGCAACTGATGGAGTCAAAGGTGGTGCTGGAGATATTATTATTAACTCTCCCAGGTTAACAGTTGAGAATGGTGCGGAAATATCTGCTGTAACTCGGGGAAGAGGAAAAGGGGGAATAATTGAAATTAATGCACCAGAGTCAGTGGAAGTTATTGGTACATCTGCTGGGAGTGGAGAAAATACTAGTATTATCAAAACTGACAATAGTGGTTCACTTACAGGAGATGCTGGAGACATCAAGATCAATACTTCCGAGTTAAGAGTTAAGGATGGAGGTGAAATTTCTGCCTTAACGGAAGGGAAAGGAAAGGGTGGAACGATTAAAATTGATTCTGAGAGACTGTTTTTGAACAATCAAGCCAGAATCAC
This sequence comes from Nostocaceae cyanobacterium, assembly GCA_030065825.1. GTDB lineage: Bacteria > Cyanobacteriota > Cyanobacteriia > Cyanobacteriales > Nostocaceae > JASJCY01. Next base: position 97,242 of record JASJCY010000007.1, read on the forward strand.
AGCCATAACTTCCAAAGAGGGAGAAGCGGGTAGAATTATTTTAGGGGGGAATATCTTAGAAACTAGCACAGGTTCCCAAATTACTACCTCTACCAGTGGTAGTGCAAAAGCTGGGGATATTATTCTGACTATTACAGATAACATTACCTTAGACGGGGCTGATAGCGGCATCTTTGCCAATACCACTCCTAACTCTACAGGTAACGGTGGTGAAATTAATATCGACCCCACTACATTTATCATTAAAGACGGAGCTGCGATCACAGTCAATAGTCAGGGGGAAGGAATTGGTGGGGATATTACCCTAGAAGCAGGTTCCCTCACCCTAGATAATGGTTTAATTTCTGCCACAACCAGAAGCAATACCGGAGGTAATATTAATCTGGATGTCGGTGAATTAATACTTATGCGTCGTGGTAGCGATATTTCTACCACCGCAGGGAACGAGCAGTTTGGGGGCAATGGTGGTAATATAAATATTAAGACTCAGTTTATAGTTGCCCTTCCCGTGGAAGATAGCAATATTAGTGCCAATGCTTTCTTGGGGAATGGGGGAAACGTAGAAATTAATGCTCAAGGATTATTTGGAATTCAGTTTCGAGAGCAACCTACTTCCTTAAGTGATATCACCGCTAGTTCTGAGTTTGGACTTGCAGGAAATGTGAATATTAACACTCCCGATGTCGATCCCACCCGTGACTTGGTGAAATTACCAGAATCAGCATCAGAGGTGAAGATTAGCCGGGGTTGTCAAGCTGGTGGTGGAGCTAACACAGTTAAATTCTATCAGATTGGCAGTGGTGGATTTACTTTTAGTCCCGATTCTCTCGGTAATTCAGAACCGTTTCTGGACGAAGATTTGATTCCCCTTGCACCTGTTGGAGAAAATAGCAGGGAATCGTTTACTGATTCTATGACACAAAAAAAGGGCAACAATAGCATATCATCTGTCTTTTCTACCCATAGTCTACCTTGTCAGAGGCGTTAGATCAACCCCCATCATATTGTTTTCACAGAAATTCCCGGAGTCGGTGTTTTTGTTTCTATCCTAAAATTTCATCAACAGTAATATTCACATCAGGAAACATCTGAATTTCCAAACTTTCACCCCGCATAAATTTCTTTATATCCTCATATTCATCTTGTTTAGGTTCTCGAAAAACTTCCACAGATTCCTCATTCATATCTACTAACCAAACTTCAATAATCTTTGCTTGTGCATACAAAGGAATCTTTTCCTCCCGGTCATATTTAACAGTAGAATCAGACACTTCTATGAGTAACAAAACATCCTCGGGTTGGGGATGAGC
>JASJCY010000106.1 GCA_030065825.1 Nostocaceae cyanobacterium
TTTCTAAAGTTCCGGTAGCTTTTCCTTTTTGCTTCAGTGCTTGACGAATACTATGGATACGCCAATCGTAAATCAAAGCTTCATCTTTTGCAAGAGAGTTTTGATTTTTCGGTTGTGGCAATGTCATTTTTATTTATTTTTAAAGAGATGATTGGACTTGATTAATACTTGGATTTTGGTTGATTGAGCAACGACAATTTACGACATCTGCAACATCCTTTCAATCGGCTTCAGTGCAGCCTTTCTAATCTCCTCTGATAACGTGATTTCCGGTGTCCGATTCTTCATTGCCAAATATAGTTTTTCCAAAGTATTTAATCGCATATGGGGACATTCGTTACAAGCACAATTATTCATCGCTGGTGCAGGAATAAATTGTTTTTGTGGGGCATTTTTTTCCATTTGGTGGATAATTCCTGGTTCCGTAGCGACGATAAATGCCTCACTCTGACTTTGCTGACAATATTTTAATAAAGCTGTGGTAGAACCAATATAATCAGCATGGCGCAAAACCTGGGGTTCGCATTCTGGATGGGCAATAATTTCGGCTTCGGGATGTTCAATTTTCAGTTGTACTATTTTCTTTTCAGAGAAAGTTTCATGGACAATACAACTACCTTCCCATAGCACTAAATCTCTCCCCGTTTGTTCGCTAACATAGCGACCAAGATTTTTATCAGGAGCAAAAATAATCCCTTGATCTTCAGGGATTTGATTCACAATTTTCACAGAATTTGAGCTGGTGCAAATAATATCACTCATGGCTTTAATAGCTGCCGAGCAATTAATATAGGACACAACTAAATGGTTCGGATGCGCTGCCTTAAAAGCTGCAAATTCTTGAGGAGGGCAACTATCAGCCAGGGAACAGCCCGCATCTAAATCAGGCAATAATACTAACTTATTGGGGTTCAAAATTTTGGCAGTTTCTGCCATGAAATGTACTCCAGCAAAGACTATTACATCAGCATCTGTAGCGGCTGCTTGCTGGGATAATCCTAAAGAATCACCAATGTAATCAGCAATATCTTGAATATCTGGTTCTTGGTAGTAGTGGGCTAAGATAACCGCATTTAGCTCTTTTTTCAGGTCTTCAATCGCTGCAAACAAGTCATCTGGGAACGAGCTAAGGACGGTGTTTCTTTTTGTTGATTCAGTGATAAACATAGTGTCTTTAAGATATTTTCACGAAATAGCCTCGAACGTTGGTCAATCCTCCTATTACTATTAAATCAAGGTTGATCTCTTACTTTTACACCGCAAGAGTATCGACCTTGACTTGGTGGTAGTGTAAAGAATAGTATTTGTCCGTACCGACTTTCAACCCTTCCCGAAAAAATTCGACAATTTGTAATAATTCTTTACAGAATTAGACAGCGCCATGGTTGGGTTTTAGGGGTTTAACATGCCTGAGGGAGAGAGGGTTAGCAATAGCTAGCCAAAACCTTGGACAATGTTGTACTATCTTGGTTAAGATACTCGTCGCTTCCAGCAAGGCTTACCTTAGATTAGGAAACACCACTGGTCTCATAGGATGAGTTGAATATCAATACCAGCGTTGACAGCGCTCCCATGGTCAACCTTCATAGGTCGGAGTTTTCGGACAATGCCCTGTGTAGGAAGCCCCTTAGGCACTACTCTTCGAGAAGCCGCGCGTAGCGCGTCTATGGGTAGTAGGTGAAAGTCCTACTGGGAATCCTAACGTAGCCGTTAGCGTCAGGTCATTGTCCAAGCTTGGGTAATGTTTTTTTAACGGTAAAAAGGGTAGACATAGACACTTAAAGAGCGTCTAGGATACTACCAGAAAGAGTAGACAATAACCCTTAACCCCTTTACCTTTTAGAAAAATCCTGGTTGATGACGAATTAAGTTAAAGAATTCTTCCCGGGTTTTTTGTTCTTTTTCAAATACACCTACCATAGAACTGGTAACAGTCCAAGAACCGGGTTTTTGCACACCCCGCATTACCATGCACATATGGGTAGCTTCAATCACAACGGCAACCCCTTGAGGATCTAAAATGGTCTGAATAGCCTCAGCAACTTGCTTTGTCAGACGCTCTTGTACTTGTAAACGACGGGAATACATCTCTACAATCCGAGCCAGTTTACTTAATCCTACGACTTTTTGGTTAGGAATGTAAGCAACATGTGCCTTACCCATAAACGGCAACATATGGTGTTCACACAGGCTAAAGACATCAATATCTCGCACCAGTACCATTTCGTTGTGTCCTTCGTCAAAAATGGCACCATTTACCAACTCTTCCAAAGACTGATTATAGCCACTGGTCAGAAACTGCATTGCCTCAGCAACCCGCTTGGGTGTCTTCAGGAGTCCTTCTCGTTGAGGATCTTCTCCCACTCCTACTAATAATGTCCGCACGGCTGACTTCATCGTCTCCAACTCCTCTCCTGCTTGGGGTTGCCCATTGGGTTGCTTTTTGATGGCATTTTCCAAGTCAGAAATCAGAGGAGATTTAGACAAATTAGAACCGTTGGAGGAAGCAATAGTCATGATGTCAATCTTGGTTAAATTTTCTAGAAATGAGAGATTTAGCGCTCTAAACTAAACATGCCAAATGAAAAATTAAAAATGAATCTGCCCACATTTTTAATTTTTCATTTTTCATTTTTAATTTCACAACACGCCAGCGCTGGGCATAATGGTCAATTCATCAACTACTGCCTGTTTTGGCAATAAGGCTGTATGGAGAATGGATTCAGCCACGATATCTGGGGTTAACATCTGGGAACGGTCAAAGTCGGCATTGACGGTTTCTGTGTCCCAAATTTCTGTGTTCACAGCACCAGGACAAATAGCGGTGACACGAATGCCATAAGCACGTTCTTCTTGTGCCAGAGTTTGAGACAGGGCTATCAAACCAGCTTTACTAACAGAGTAAGCACCCCAGTTGGCAAATGGTTTTTTACCAGCAATGGAGGCGACATTAATAATTGTTCCCCTACCGCGATCGCGCATCCCCGGTAAAACTCCCATCATACACTGAAAGACACTGGTAAGATTTAAATCCATTACCTTTTGCCAGTCAGACAAGGAAGTATCACTTAAACTACCGGTATATCCCATACCAGCATTGTTTACAAGAATATCTATATCGCCAAAATCACTGACAATTGCTTGTATCTTTTCTTGAACTTGGGAGACACAAGCCAGATCCAACTGATAGGCTGTTGCTTTGACACCAACGTGTTGGACAGCTTCTGCTACTGCCTCCAGCTTATCAGTAGAACGGCTGACTAAGGCAAGGTCAATTCCCGCTTTCGCAAACGCCAAAGCAGTTGCTTTTCCTATTCCACTACTTGCCCCTGTAATTAGGGCACGTCGTTTCTGCTCAACACTCATGCTTTTTTCCTGTTGTTTGGCAGTTCCGAAATCCCATGCCTTTTAATCACTCAAATCCCTTGGTTTGCGTAGTTTAAACAAACCTGAAAATATGAGTAATTATACTTGACAATTGCTAAAATGCTCTGCCAAGATTAGGCATATTTCTTATTCAAGTTATTCTCCTAGATTATGATATGGGCAACACCTGGGAAATAACCTAATTACGCTCAGATTTGACTTTGTGTACCCATCAGACACACTCGTTGCCCACTCTGGATCGGAGAATTTTTTCCTGGGAAACTCCCAGACAGACACCCACAACAACTCAACGCTAAAAGCTTTTATGCGCCAAAAATGCAAATGCCTGTGGCAGATTAAGATTTTGTTAAGAATCTTTACATACCATAGGCAATTATAGCACTGCTGTTATGTTAATGAATTCATCCTCTAAAATTAGTCCTTATCCAAGTTCAGTAAAAACGCCAATTTTGCGAAATTTTTCATAACGTAGTTGGCGTCGTTCCTGGGGGGTTAAGGATTGGAGTTGCGCTAAATTCTCCAATAGGGCATCCTTGAGGATGGTAGCGGCTTCTAGGGGGTTAGAATGAGCACCACCACTGGGTTCAGTTAATATTTGGTCGATAATGCCCAAATTTTTGAGGTCCTGGGAGGTAATTTTCAGGGCTACAGCGGCTTGGGGGGCTTTACTAGCATCTTTCCAGAGAATAGCAGCGCAGGCTTCGGGGGTAGCCACGGTATAAACCGCATGTTGAAACATTAATAGGCGATCGCCTACACCAATACCCAAAGCGCCACCAGAACCCCCTTCACCAATGACTGTACAAATAATCGGTACATCCAGGCGGAACATTTCCCGTAAATTGTAAGCGATGGCTTCTCCTTGTCCCTTATGTTCGGCTTCAATTCCTGCCCATGCCCCAGGGGTATCAATAAAGGTGATAATGGGCATACCAAACTTGTTGGCGTGTTCCATCAACCGCATCGCCTTGCGGTAGCCACTGGGGGAAGCCATACCAAAATTGCGGGCGACATTATCTTTAGTATCCCGTCCTTTTTGATGACCCAACATGACTACGGGTTGTCCATCCAAACGACCAACACCACCGACTAAAGCTGGATCATCATAACCACCGCGATCGCCATGTAACTCCATCCATTCATCACTAATTGCTTGGATATAGTCTAAAGTACTGGGACGACGGGGATGACGGGCGACTTGTAATCGCTGGGAGGGGGATAAACTGCTAAAAATTTCCTCACGCAGTTGCATGGCGCGTGTTTCTAATTGACGAATTTGACTAGTAACATCGACGCCATTTTCGTCCGCAAGTTCGCGGATTTGGTCAATTCGGTTTGCTAATTCTGCTAGGGGTTTTTCAAAATCTAACAGTAGCGGTTTACGCTCAGTAGTTGCCATAGTTAGTGATTAGATACTAGGGGTTAGGGGCTAGGGATTAGGGATTAGGGATTAGGGATTGGGGATTAGGGATTAGGATTGGGGAATTAAGAATATTATTACTGATTTCCCAATATCCATTTCCCAGTCCCCAGTCCCCATTACCAATTACCAATTACCAATTACCAATTACCAATTACCTACACCAGCAAAGGTCTAAATCCATGTTTTACTGACACTTTACCAATCAGTTCCATTTTGTCTACGGTAATCTGATTGCGTCCCCAAGAAAAGTTAGTGTATAACTTCTCAAATTCCAGCAGCATTGATTCCGCGAAACAAGCAAATAATTGACGTGCAGGAACATCCATATTGACTATTTGCATAATTTTCCAGTCAATATCCAGAGAATGTTCGACAATACCACCATTAAGAACATGAACGCCGGAATGCTGGACTTTGGTAGCCAAATTTTTGGGATAGCCACCGTCAATCAGTAGACAGGGATGCTTTAACAACTTGGGATCTATTTCTACACCTTTAGGCATACTAGCGACCCAGACAATAATATCAGCTAAAGGAAGAGCTGATTCCAAACCTAGGATTTTTCCTCGTCCCAATTGTGCTTGTAACTCTTGGAGACGTTCTTGGTTACGGGCTATAAGTAATAAATCCTTGACATTCGTTTTTGCATCTAGCCAGCGACAAACTGCACTTCCAATGTCCCCAGTCGCCCCACACACTGCTACAGTTGCTTTCGACAGTTCAATCCCTAATTGTTTGGAAGCTTGCTCTACCTGCTGACAAATAATATATGCTGTGTGAGTATTTCCGGTGGTGAAGCGTTCAAATTCTAGTTGAATATTGCGGACTTGGCGAAACTGCTCTAACTTAAAATTCTCAAAAATAATCGAGGAGAACCCGCCTAAAGCTGTAATATCTATACCATGTTTTTGGGCATGAGCCATAGCGTTGAGAATTTTGCGTGTTGCGGCTTTAATTTTGCGAGTCGCCAGCATTTCTGGTAGAAAGCAAGATTCTACATACCGTCCTTCAATTTTTTGCCCGGTAACACTGGTAACAGTAATATTATCAACTATTTGCGGGGGGGCACTGCACCAAAAATCTAGCCCTTGATCGGCATATTCTGGGTAACCTAATTCTCTGGCTACCGATTGTGCATGTTCCAAACTGGTAAGATGTCCGATTAGACCAAACATGAATTGTGTTATTAACCTAGGTGTGCGATCCGTCGAAAGCGGGATGTCAATTGGTGAGTGGATAAGCTACTACTAAACTTGAAGCTTACTATACAAGGCGTAAAAATAACTAGGGCGTCGGTTAACTGGGAATTTAGGGTTTGGGATTATAAAATTTACTCCTCAAATCAACCTTGAGGTTCTACTAGCTTTGAGGTGTTAACCAACACCGATGAGCTACACTCAGTGGGAGGAGTACCGAAACCATTAATCCGCTACTCCATTACCCACTTTTAGATGTCTATAGCACACAAGGGGTTAACTTTGTACTCTAGCTGAATCCATTCTTAAGCAGCTCTGAGTCCGTATGCTGAAAGGCGCATAATGTCACGGGTGCTAAAACCAATGTTACTCAGTGCCTCTCCGTACTGAATCATGAAATCTTCTACCAAAGCTTCTTTTTCCATTGCCAAATTTTCAGCATCATCCTCAACTTCGTTGAGCATTCTCCAAACTATAGGCAGGTTTTGACGATTTGCTTCTTCTAGTTCAACTTTTGATTCTTCAAAATGTTCTTTTAACCAAACTTCCCCAAAGTTAAGATGACTATACTCATCTTTGACAACACCTTCCGTAATTTTACGAGCAAAAGCATCAGCAACAGGAATGTATTGGTTGTATGCGGCGATCGCAAAACATTCAATAATCAAAGATTGAATCAGCAAGCAAGTAACCACTTTTCCTTCTGCGGCTGCTGTTTGGAAATTTTGATGTAATCCAGCAAAAAATTGCCTAGCAAAGTCCATATCTGGGGTTACTTGGAGATTGCGTCCACAAGCTTCAAATCCCTTCTTGTGACGACTTTCCATTTTTGAGAGGCGAATCAATTCTTGCTGATTTTCGGGTAGTAATTCAGCTAATTTAATATAATTTTCATGTGCCTCTTGTTCCCCCTCAATGACGATGGCATTAATGCGACTATAGGCATTTTTGTATGTTTCGCTGTGAAAATCAAGTTCAGATTGGGCAACAAGTTGCTGCATTGTATATTCACTCCTGGATATTTGAAGTATTTGATGCTAAACATTGAATTTTCCCTATGCATTGCAGACAATAGGGATGTTAAGGATGAAATGTAAAGTCTGAAGTATAAAATCAAGGAAACTGAATGTATCCAGCGAGTCAGTTCTGAATTTATCCTTCATCTTTTGTTTTTCACCCCTTATTTAGTCACTGTGATTTAATTTAACTTAACAAGTCACTATAGTAATAGATTAACTTTTGTGGGGGGCGATTCTCTAGTAGTGAAACCACGAATGATTTTATGGCATTGATGTCAAAATCTAATTGGAATTTCAAATCAGCCAATTTCTTCTCCTTGGGAGTGCTAATACTGGGGGCGTTTATCGTCTTGCTACCCCTAATTGTAGTTTTGATGACATCCTTTGCACCACCAGGGGCGACTCCTGCTGTTTTACCTGAAAATGATTGGTCTTTGGCTAATTACCGGGATGCTTGGGAACGGGGTAAATTTCTGCTAGCGTTTGCTAATTCTACCTTAGTAGCCTTGGGTGTAACAGCTTTTCAGATTTTTACTTCCGCATTAGCAGGTTACGCCCTAGCACGGTTAAAATTTCGAGGAAGACAAGCACTGTTACTCATTGTCTTGGCGACATTGGTAATTCCCTTCCAGTTATTGGTGATTCCCGTATTTTTAGTCTTAAAGTGGGGACATCTGATTAACACATACTGGGCGTTGATTTTACCCACCGCTGCTAACGGTTTCGGAATTTTCTTATTGCGACAGTATTTTCAAACCATTCCCGTAGAATTGGAAGAAGCCGCAGCCATAGATGGGGCGAATAGATTACAAATTCTGTGGCGAGTAATGTTACCCCTATCTCGTCCGGCGTTGGTGACGTTGTTTTTATTCACCTTTATCGGTGAGTGGAATGATTTGTTTAAGCCTTTGGTATTTACAACCCGACCAGAATTAAGGACAGTACAGCTAGCTTTAGCAGAGTTTCAAGAACAGTTTACCAATAATTGGTCTCTGATGATGGCAGCTGTCACAATTGCTACTGTACCAGTCATAATCCTCTTTCTCATTGGTCAACGTCAGTTTATCAGAGGAATTGCCTCCACGGGGATTAAAAATTAGGAGTAGGGGCGCAAAGCTTGCGCCCAACAGGCTTACGTGGGAAATACAGTATCAGTGGATGGTGCATTATAAGGCTGATAGCCTTCTTGATTGCTTAAGAATTTGGTGTTAACAATTTCTTTGTATGCTTCCAAATCTGCTTGCCAATTTTCAATAATTTGGAACAATGGAGCAAGTTTATCGCCTTGGATATTTTGGGGGAGATTGTGACTAAAACTACCAGCAAATAAAATAGCTGGAATCATTTTTTGGTCTGGTAATTGTATCCTAGCTTCGTTAATTTCTAAGGTCAATGGTCCGCCATCAAGGCTATAAATGAACCTCATTGAAGCTTGGGCAGGAGCATTACCTACTTCTTGCCAAGGACCGGGATTAAGCAGGGTTTCAAAAATATAATTACGTGCTGTTTTGCCTTCAGGATTGAACAGTACAAAACCTGCTACATTAATCCCAACTCCCTGATAGTTTGCTTCAGGTAATTTCTCGATATATTTACGTGCAATTCCGGCTATGGAAACTTCCTTTGACTCTTTAGCTGCGATGGGTTCAGAAAATACAACTCTGTTTACCTGTGCAGCAATACTCACCCGGTTTTGGAAAGTTACTTGAGAACCAGCATTACTCACAATGGGCTGTTTTGCTAATTCCCAATCACTAGGAACAATGCCGCTGTATTTCAGAAAATCTGGTGTTAAAATTGTGGGATTATTACGTTGAACTGCAACTGCAATTGCTAATTCTTGAATATTTATTTGACTCATTTCTTGTTCCTAAATCTTCCTAAATTAATTGCCAGAAAAGCCAGAAAAATAATTACCTGAGAAAAAAATTTTCTAAGGCTATATAGAGTAAATCCCCTGAATGTATTTCTTTTTAAGTTACTTTAGTCTATCTGACAAAAAAACACATCAGTAAATATTTTATCATATGGCTTTATATCACAAAAGACGTGAAAACCCTGATATTGTAACAAAAACTCAAGATTGTCAAAAGCAATAATAGTGGGATGGGCATCCCTGCCCGTCCTCATTTTGCGCTGGTGGGCGCAAGCTTTGCGCCCCTACAAACCTTGGTGGGCGCAAGCTTTGCGCCCCTACAAACCCTGGTGGACGTAAGTTTTGTGCCCCTACAAACCCTGGTGGACGTAAGCTTTGCGTCCCTACAAACCCTGGTGGACGCAAGCTTTGCGCCCCTACAAACCTTGGTGGGCGCAAGCTTTGCGCCCCTACAAACCTTGGTGGACGTAAGTTTTGTGCCCCTACAAACCCTGGTGGACGTAAGTTTTGCGCCCCTACAAACCTTGGTGGGCGCAAGCTTTGCGCCCCTACAAACCCTGGTGGACGCAAGCTTTGCGCCCCTACATGGTTTCCTGAATTTGCAGACGGACGATACGTTCTGTAGCATCACTTAGTTGTAATTCCATCACTTCACCACCTAGGGGTTCGACGCAATCCAAGAGTGATCGCAAATTGGGAGTACTTGCACCGGTGTCTACGTACAGTCTATCCGCTAAATTACTTATGCGCTTCCAAGTCATGTATAATTTAGCAATCATTTGTTCCATTTGGGAGGCTTGATTGACTAAGTCAGCAGCAACATTTAAACAGCCTACCCTTTGAGCTTCCACTAGGGCAGTTTCAATGTCAATCCTTTCCTTTTCTAAAGCTTGGACTTGGGCTGCTGCTTTGAGATATTTTGCCAGATTGCGGGCTTCTGTGGTTACCTGTTTGATGGTATCTACGTCAGGATTCGCCGCTATTTCCTCTTGTAAGGACTGTTGATGGGATTCTGGGAGTTTCTCCATTTCCTTCACCAGAGGGGCAATGTAGCGCGTAGGAAGGCTGTTATCGGCGGCTTTTGTCTTCACTTGTTCGGGTAGCAACTCCGATGTCATCGCTGTCCATTCGTCGTTAATTTGGCGTACTTCCCTTCTGGTGATGCGATCGCCTTTTTGTGCGGCTTCACTGACCATCATTTGCACTTCTGGGGCAGCTTTGGAAGTTTCTACAAAGGCTCGTTTACTAAAATTATTAATGGCGCTTGGTTGTAGTTTTCCCTCTTCTAGGAGGGTATCAGCACTATTAGCCAATTGAATCCAAGCGTAAGCTTGACTCTTGCTGATTTCTCGTTCTTTGAGCCAATTGAGGAAACCCGTACCCCGTCCATCACCACCTACTTTTTCCCTGTCCCGTACAGCCCGTAAAATTCTCCCCCGCCAAATTTCCGTTTGCAAATCAAAGCGATCGCATACTTGCCATGCTACATCGACCTGTTGCAAAAAATCATGTTCGGCGATCTCCTCGTCTTCAGGATCTGGGAGTTCAAAGTTTAAATCGGCTGGCTGTTTTAAAGCGTCAGCGAGATCGTTAATTTTGTCGGTTGATTGCACGGTGGATTACTTGGTAATGTATGCGATCGGCTTATTATCACATAATCTGGGTGACAGGGGTACTTTATGGAAAACCGCTACGTATTCCTTAGGTTTTCTGAAACAAAAGTTACAATAATTACTAGGATTTACGAATTTTCTCTACACCGATTAAATATTGACACAATCTACACTGGAGGCAGTATAAAGCACTTTCAAAGTTAACATCAATGGCACGCATTTTCCAAACAGGGGCAACATTTATTACCACAGGGACTGTAGCGGGTGCGGGGATTTCTGCAACAGTGGGAGGAATGGGATTAGCTGGAGGATTTGGTGCTGTAGGATTGGGAACGGTTCCGCTGATGGGTGTGGGTGCTGTGGCTGGTGCTGCGGTTTATGGTACTTTTAAAGCTATAGGAGAAGGGGATTTAGGGGGATTTGCTGCTGCGGGGATTGGTGCTGTGGGTGGTGCTGGTTTTTCTACTGTCATCGGTGGAATGGGATTAGTTGCACCTAAAGTTGGTTTGGCGTTTGGCATTGGTACAATGTCGATGACTGGTGTGGGTGCGGTAGTAGGATTAGCTGCCTATGGTATTGGTAAAATGTTGGGTGAGTCTGGAATCAAGGAAGCTCCAACCCAGGTTTTTGAACGGATGGAAACGAAGATTAACCAGATGGAAGAATATTCTGCTGCTTTGTTAGACACTGCTTTGATAGAGTTAGATTTATTCTTATCTGGGGATGATTTAAAGCAACAATTTACAGCTTTGGAAATTGAGGATGAGTTAGAAGAATTAAAACACGAAGTCAGAGGAGGAAGTTCTCATCAGCAAAAATTTTCCTCTTCAACCCCTGTTTCTCAGAAAAGAAATACACAATCTCCTGTTTCTCATCAATCTAGTCAAAAGAAAAATTTAGAACAAAAATTTGCAGCTTTGGAAACAGAGGATGAGTTAGAGAAACTAAAAAAACAAGTCAGAGGACGAAGTTATCGTAAGCAAAAATTTCAGTCCTCAACCCATGTTCCCAAGAAAAGAAACACACAATCTCCTGCTTCTCATCAATCTCGTCCAAAAAAGAATTTCAAACGGAAATTTACACCGTTGGAAATTGAGGATGACTTTGAGAAAATCAAAGCTAAGTCTTCTATTCCCAAAAGTGAACCAGAAAGATTTTCCCTTAGCAATCAACAAGTTGAAACTTGGAAATGTGTCAAAACTTTAAAAGAACATTCAGCAGCAGTAAATGCAATTGCTATTAGTCCTGATGGAAAAACTTTTGTGAGTGGTAGTAATGACAGAAATGTTAATCTGTGGGATTTAAATAAAGGAAAACGTCTTTACACTTTTGTTGGACAAGCGGAAGCAGTTTTATCTGTTGCTATTAGTCCTGATGGTACAACTTTAGTCAGTGGTTGTGTAGATTGCAAAATCAGTACCTGGAAATTGGATACTAAAGCTTTTGATAAGACTTTCTTTTACTTAAACTCTCCATACAGTCATAACGGTTTGGTGTACTCCGTAGCTTTCAGTCCTGATAATAGAATTATCGCTAGTGCTAGTAGTGACAAAACAATTAGAATTTGGGGACGCTACACCGGAGAGTTAAAACGCATCCTCAATGGACATACAGACACAGTCTTATCTGTCGCATTTAGTCCTGATGGTAAAAATTTAGTTAGCGGTAGTGCTGATAAAACTATTAGAATCTGGAATTTAAATAACCCCAAACAATCACAAATTCTCACAGGACATTTGGGTGCGGTAACAACAGTTGCGATCACACCAGATGGAAAAACTCTAATTAGTGGTAGCAGAGATTCCACTATCAAATTATGGGATTTTTACACTGGGAAATTAATTTCTACCATTACAGGACATTCAACTGCGGTAGAGTGTATTGCACTGACTTCTGGAGGGAGAATTCTTGCTAGTAGTGGCAGTAACAGTACAATCAAACTTTGGAATTTAGCCACAGGGGAACTATTACAAACCCTTGCTGGATGTTCTCCCGTTGTTTTTACTCCCGATGGTAAAACCCTAATTACTGGAGGCAAGGGAGGTAGTATCAAAATTTGGCGTCAAATTTGGGGTAATGATGAAATTCCCAGAAATTTTGTCTTATTTGGGAAATGGTGGGAAGTACTGGGTGTAGAACCCGAAACTCATCCCCATGATGTCAAAAAAGCTTATCGTCAATTAGCAAGACTATATCATCCTGATATTAACGCTTCTCCTAATGCCAAAGCTGCAATGCAGGCAATTAATCAAGCTTATCGAGAATTTCGGCAAAAATATCATTAGAAACTTTCAAGTAAAAAATATCCCAATCATAAATTTGTAGTTTGTTTATCATATCATTCGTAGGGGCGGGGTTACCCCAACCGTACCACAATTTGGCATGATTGATTTTTGGGTATTCCCTTATTCGTTTGCTACGACTGTGAAGTAGATTGGCATAATTAAATGTAACATCAGACCTCACCCCGGCTAAAGCCACCCCTCTCCTTACTAAGGAGAGGGGAAGGGGTGAGGTTTTATATTTAATGTGACCCGTTTACTAAGCTCCCATTTCCCCCTTCACCGTAGCATAAGCCCAATCTAACCAGGGTAACAGCGCTTCGATATCTTTGGTTTCCACCGTCGCACCACCCCAAATCCTCAATCCTGGAGGTGCTGCGCGATAGGAAGCAATATCATAAGCGACTCCTTCCTTCCCTAAGAGTTTCGCTACTTTTTTCGCACAATCCGCTTGCTGTTCCCCATCCAAACCAGTAAACCATTCATCGACAATCTTCAGACAGATAGAAGTACAGGAACGAGTTTCTGGCTTTTCCGCTAGAAACTCCACCCAACTAGTTTTCTCTACCCATGCACTCATCGCCGCCAAATTCGCCTCAGAACGGCTGATAAGTCCAGATAGCCCTGCAACACTCTCAGTCCATTTCAACCCGTCTAAAGCGTCTTCTACACACAGCATAGAGGGCGTATTAATGGTATCTCCCTTAAACACACCTTCATTCAACTTACCCTTTTTAGTCAAACGAAATATCTTTGGTAGGGGACGAGGTGGTTGATAGGTTTCCAAACGTTCCACAGCGCGGGGAGAAAGTACAATTACCCCATGTTGCGCTTCCCCACCCAATACTTTTTGCCAAGAATAAGTAACTACATCTAGCTTATCCCAAGGAATATCCATGGCAAACACCGCCGAAGTCGCATCACAAATAGTTAACCCCGTGCGGTTTGTAGGAATCCAATCCCCATTGGGTACTCTGACCCCAGAAGTTGTTCCATTCCACAAAAAAACAACATCATGGCTAAAATCAACTTGCCCAAAATCTGGTAAACTACCATAAGGAGCCTTAAAAATGCGAGTATCCTCTAACTGCAACTCGTCAACAACATCCTTTACCCATTCCTGACCAAAATTTTCCCAAGCTAAAATATCCAAAGGTAGCTTCCCTAACAGCGACCACATCGCCATTTCCACCGCACCAGTATCGGAAGCAGGAACAATACCCAAGCGATAATCAGCGGGTACACCCAAAATTTTCTTAGATAATTCAATAACTTCCTTTAATTTCGCCCTTCCAGCCTCAGAACGGTGAGAACGACCCACACAAGCATCTTCTAACACAGAAACAGACCAACCGGGACGTTTGGCACAAGGACCCGAAGAAAAATTTGGTACTTGGGGTTTAGTAGCTGGGGGAGTCAAATTTCCTGACATAAATAAAATATTACAGCACTGCGAGAGAACAATAAACCCAGTTCCTCTATGAAACCAGGTCTTTTATGTATTCAATAAGAAATCGGTAATTAAGGGAATCCTCCACCCAGTAACTACACGCTAACTTAAAGAAACACAAAAACTCTTACCTTTGTGTCTTAGTGTCTTTGTGGTGAAAAATACTTAACAATGAACCAGGTAGATTACCTCCGCATTAGTCTCATAGACCGCTGTAACTTCCGTTGTCAATACTGTATGCCAGAAGGAGCGGAACTAGATTACATTCTCAAACAAAATTTATTAACAGATACAGAATTACTCACCCTAATTACAGAGATTTTCATCCCCCTAGGTTTCACCCGCTTTCGCTTGACTGGGGGAGAACCCCTATTACGTCCCAATGTGGTGGAGTTAGTAAACAAAATTGCTTCCCTTCCCCAAACTCAAGACCTTTCCATGACCACCAATGCCTTTTTACTTGCTCCCATGGCACAAAGTCTCTATGATGCTGGTCTGCACCGCCTCAATATTAGCCTAGATTCTCTCGTTTCCCATACTTTTGACCAAATCATCGGTAATCGCGGTCAAGGACGCTGGCAAGCCGTTTGGGAGGGGATTCAGGAAGCATATAAAGTCGGGTTCAATCCCTTAAAATTAAATGTGGTGGTAATTCCCGGTGTCAATGACCACGAGGTTTTAGATTTAGCTGCTTTAACCCTTGACAAACAATGGCATGTCCGCTTTATTGAATTTATGCCCATTGGTAATGGGGATTTATTTGGTGATCGCGGTTGGATATCTTCAGAAGAATTACGCCAGCGCATTCGCAACCGTTGGGGATTGGTAGAAAGTAAAGTGCCAGGAAATGGTCCTGCGGATGTATTTCAAATACCGCAAGCAAAAGGAACCCTGGGATTTATTAGCCAGATGTCCGAGTGTTTTTGCGATCGCTGTAACCGGATGCGGTTAAGCGCAGATGGCTGTCTGCGTCCCTGTTTATTAAACGAAACTGGTCAAATTGATTTGAAAACTGCTCTCAGGGATGGTGTTAGCACTGCCAAATTACGGGAACAAGTGAGAGGATTATTGGCAATTAAGCCAGAAATTAACTTTAAGCAACGAGAATCAGGTACTGCGACAGGTGTTTATACCCGCACCATGTCGCAAATTGGAGGATAGTCATTAGTCCTATCCTGGGGGAAGACACAGAGTGTCTAAGTCATTTGTCCTTCATAGAACTGACTAAGGAAACAGGACAAATGACAAATGACGATTAAGCCATCCGTGAGTAGTATTCCACCACGAGTAGTTCGTTAATTTGCAGTGCCACCCATTCCCGTTCAACAAGACCATTCACTTTGCCAACCAGGTTATTTTTATCAAACTCCAAATGGCTGGGGAGGTTTGCTAAACCAGGATATTGTAGGTTTGCTTCCACCAGTTTGCGTGATTTTTCGTTGTTTTTAACTCCAATCACTTCTCCAGGACGACACTGGTAACTGGCAATATTAACTTCCTTACCATTAACAGTAACGTGACCGTGGTTCACCAATTGACGCGCTGCGGGGATGGTGGGAGCCATTCCCATACGGAATACGGTGTTATCCAAGCGCATTTCTAACAATTGTAGCAGCACTTGTCCCGTAGAACCAGTTACTCGTCTTGCTCTGCGGACGTACCGTAACAGTTGCTTTTCGCTTAAACCGTAGTTAAAGCGTAATTTCTGTTTTTCCTCCAAACGGATCGCATACTCAGAACGCTTCTTGCGGTTCTGACCATGTTGACCGGGGGGATAGGCACGTCTAGCACTTTTACGGCTTAATCCTGGTAATTCTCCCAAGCGACGTACAATTCTTAAGCGGGGTCCGCGATATCGCGACATAATTTTCCTTTATCTAATCCTATTTTACAATTTACCCAGACACTCGATTATAAATAAATTTAACTTGTAATGGGTAATGGGTAATGGGTAATGGGTAATGGGTAATTGGTAATAGGTAAATACTGAATCCAATCCCCAGCTAAGATAGGATAGCATAGCTTTGGGTGTTTGGAGAACGAAACTATGTTAGGCAAAAATCAAAGGAAATACTCCCACAAGGGTGTTGTGAAATATCAAGTTTTTGGATTCGTTGCACCAGTATTAACTACCCTGGGATACTTGGCTGCATACTCTCCCAGTTATGCTGTCACCACCTCTTACAGCAATGATTATCGTGTTTGTGCAGCTCAACTTATTAAAGCTAGCATCACTGTTGATGCGGCATCCCAAGCTTGTGCAAAGGCATTGCGTCCAAGGGAATTATCCGGCTGTGTAGCTAAAATTGAGAAGCGAACCGAATTAGATGCCGTGGATGCTCTCTCTTCTTGTAGCATGGCGCGACGTCCTGAAGATTTAGCTAAATGTGTAGTCGGTATTACCACCAATACTAAAGATAGTGTAAATCCAGCTGTTTTTGATTATTGCGGTCGTAGTTTGCTACCAGTGCGCTTTGCTCAATGTGTCGTGGGTTTGAATGCAGAAATTGAATTCGCCACTACTCGCGCCATGGATACTTGTATAGATGCTACCGACCAAGTCAGTGGGGTTTCATCTACATTTATACCAACAAATCAGCCATTGTTACCAGCAAATCAACCTGGAGTAGAATTTCAACCAACTTTTGAACCTCTTCCCATACCAGAAAATCCACCAATACCATAATTGCCAAAAAGGAACTTTGGGTAACCCCAACAAAAGAATTATGATGTACTGTCAAACACAATAAAAAAATGGGGTGGAAATTTCCACCTCAGCAATCTGGATAACTTACCTTACCGCAAAGGATAAGTAATCAGGAATAAGTAATAATTAATAAGTAATCAGTAATAAAGAATAAGTAATCAGTAATAAGTAAGAGACCATTTATATAATAAATATTAAGTCTATGGATGGGTGTAGGGAGAAACCGGGTTTCCATGAGTGGAGTATCCAATCCCCATAGGACTTAGTCTCAAAGAAACCCGGTTTCTTGAGTCTTAAGGTTTAAGTAAATCGGCGGAAATAAATATAACTATGTTACGAAACGTAAATATAGCCCTGAAACCTTTACCAATGACCAATGAGCAATGACAAATGACGACCCTAACTGCTTCGCTTTATTTGTAGCGACCAGAAACCGGGTTTCTATAGGTGGAGTATCGAATCCGCATCGTACTTAGTCTCAAAGAAACCCGGTTTCTTGAGTCTTAAGGTTTAGTTTATAAATAACCTCTAATAAGTATTTTGGTTCTCCCACACATTTTTTCGTTCACCCCCTATTACCTATTACCTATTACCTATTACCTATTACCTATTACCTATTACAAATTACCTATTACAAATTACCTATTACCTATTACCAATTACAAAGATTGAATCCACTATTTGGTGGATTCAATATAAACATTCTGTGAGTTATCCTGTTTGCTAGAAGTGAGAGTTTGTTGATTATGGAGTTTTAGTCTTCTTTTTTACCAAAAACCATTTGTAAAATCATATGAACTCCACCTTCTTCGTGATATTTATCTGCCCAAGCACGGAGCATTTCGTCTAACTCCTCTATAGCTTGCTCTAATCTTTCCGGTGGAATGTCCATTTCTTCCAAAATGCGTATGACTTTCCCCTGTCTCTCTGCCCAATCTTTCATCATCCGAAAATACCGGGCAGTATCTTCTACCATGATGTAAGTACGTTCCTGTTCATCTACGGGAGAATAAAAAGGACGTGCTAGGGCATAAAAGGGCATTCCCCAGGGAGAATCTACACGCAATACTGTACCAGAATAAAGCAGACGCCGCTTGATATGCTCCGCTAAGGCTTCACTCAAAGGCATTTGATGCTCTGAAGGTAAATCCTCCTGCGATCGCTTATGCAGAAACTCAATCAATTCCAAAAATTCAAAGGAAGTGATTAAATGGGCATCAGGTAAATTTGATGGCAGTTTCTGCTCAAGCTGTCTTTTCTCGTCACTTGTCAAACTAGTACCTGGAATCCGGGAACGTCCCGGTGCCCAAGGATACTTTTCCATCCATACGTATGGAAATTGAATTAGGTAGCGCGGTTCCTGAGAACCGAGCATTTTTAACAATTTGCCCTCAGTTAGTGCTTTTCTAACTTCCTCGACAATGGCTTTTACCCGCTTCGGCTCTAAATGGTGCAAATGACCTGTCATTCGCAGGTTTTGTCCCTGCTCTAAATAAGTCATGTAAATAGCACATTTGGCTGCTGTCGCTGCGGCATCTAAAAAAGCCCCATGTCTATGCCCACTTCTACGCATGGCACTGAAAGCCAGATAAAGCAAGATCTGATCCATCGCACTGGGGCCAAGACGTTTGATCAGATCTATGTCTTTACTCATATTACAGACACTTGAATAGCAATTTTACACAATTCTATGATTGAAAATAAGTAGTATACACCGGACTGAACATCCTATGTTCACTTCAGATGTTCTATTATGCTCTACGGATGGGTCTTATTGGTAGTCATAACTGCTAATTTCACCGTATTTTCCAGTACAAAGGCAAAAATACTAATTTTCAATGAAGTTATATCAAGCCTCTGACTGTTAATGTTGATAATCTCTGGGAATTAGCAAATGTTTAGACTCTGTGTTTAATCACCATTGATATTAACTGTTGATTAACCCTCTCCATGATAACCATTAGCTATTGGTAATCCAGTTTTAGAGCCTCGGGGTTTTTAAGGAGGAGTAGAGGTGTTTTTTAAAGGAAAATTTATGAATCTTATAGAAAACAGATTATTCAAAAGCCCAATCACCTTTGTCTTAGGGAACATTATTGACAATAATAGCAAAATTTATGCTGTAAATGATGTTACGTAAAATACATACAACTTTATATTTATGGTTGTGTCCGGAAAATCAGTACAATCAACAATCAAAATGTTCTATTGCAACAAGGCTTAAAGTAACTTAGGTATGGGAATAGGCAACAGGGAATAGGCAACAGGGAAGATTTATTGTGCCATGGACATCCCCCTTGGTGGAAAATGTGTGTTATCCCAACTCTAGAATTGGAGAGGGTTGCAAACATTTTTGGATTTTGTATTACTTGTGTTTAAAAAACTTTCTCAGAGCATATTTAAGTAAATATACTGATAAAACTTTTTTGTAGAAGGCTGGGTAACCTTTTTCAGGACTGATTTAAGAGGAATGGGTCACATTTTTGATGGTTTAGCTTGATGTCGCATTTTTTCCCAGCTGAAAGTTGCTGCACCAAAAGTAACTAAAAATACTCCCAAAATCTGTAGCGGTAACAAAGTGTCCTGAATAATCAACCAAGCA
Source organism: Nostocaceae cyanobacterium (assembly GCA_030065825.1). Classification (GTDB taxonomy): domain Bacteria; phylum Cyanobacteriota; class Cyanobacteriia; order Cyanobacteriales; family Nostocaceae; genus JASJCY01. Next base: position 19,556 of record JASJCY010000106.1, read on the forward strand.
AACAGTAAGGTGACAACGGGAACTGTAGCACCAAAGATGGATGCACGGGAAGCACCCAATTGACTAATGCCAAGATTATTTAGCAAATAACCGCACAGAGTTAGTACCCCCAACAGGAAAGCGCTTAAAATTAATTCTAAGAGGTTAGTAGGGTTAATTTGTAGATTCCAGTTACTGGGTAAAGGCAATATCAAGCCTAGAATGCACAACGGTAGCATGGTGATGAAGTTGACGACGGTGAATGTAACTGGATGTATTTTGGCAGCACAGATGCGTGTCAACATGACATAGAAAGCAAAAGCTATACCCCCAGATATCGCTGTGATGCTTCCCAAAACATAACCCGCACCGCTGATTGTAGAACCTCCTAACACCAGCAGTTCACCGACAAAAATCAAAGCGGTCGCTGCTGTGCGAAATGAGGTAGGGCGATCGCGAAATAGAAACCAAGACAATAAAGCGCTAATCGCAGGGTAAATGAAAAATAGAGTAATGGCACCTCCAATGGCTAATTGACCGATGGCGATGTAAATTAGTACCTGGGATAAAAACAAAAAACATCCACTCATTATTGACAGAAAGAATACTTGCTTAACCTTGTTTTTTTCCGTGGTGCTATTTTCTTTTTGTGGGTTAGCTAAATACTGTAAGTCTTGCCAAATCTGGGGATGGAGTATAGGAGATAAAAGTAACATTAATGGAACAACGACTAACATCCGCAGCATTAAAACAAACAGGGAATTGCCTATAGTCGGTGATATCAACTGTTCTACTGCGAATGTTCCCAAAATCTGGGAACTGGGTTGAAAAATTACTTTAATGGCTACGTTATACAGGCAAGATACCAAAACTGATGCCACAATTAACAATAAACCCTTTGGTTGCTGCCATAAACTAGGGATTTTTGACGAGGATTGGGGGGGATTTCCTTGGGGTTGTGGGGTGGTTGTAGGAACTTCCACAGGAGGTGCAACTGTGGGGGGATTCGCAGGTTGTGCAGTTGTATTCTCAATGTCCTGGGTATCTTCTAAATCAGGAAAAGTTTCAGAACTAGTGGTTGGTGAGGCTTCTGTTGGTTGTAATACCGTGGGAGAACCTGAGAGGGGTGGTAGCTTCGTTGGTTGTAATACCGTGGGGGAACCTGATACAGTTGGTGGTTCCGTTGGTTGTAATACTGTGGGGGAACCTGATATAGGTGGTGGTTCCGTTGGTTGTAATACCGTGGGGGAACCTGATATAGGTGCTGTAGTAGAAGTTTGTGCTGTAACCCCCTCTAACTCTTGACGCAGGTTATTTACTAATTCTGCCAACATTTCTTCCCCTTGCAGTTGCTGGTTACGCATCCGGGATAGCTGTTGGGAAAGGGTATTTTGATAGTTTTTTATTTCTTGTTGCAGGGAATTAAAGGTAATGGTGATTGTATCATCCAAACTACTAAGAAATTCTTCTATATTATCATCATTAGTATGATTAGGGAAATGATTATTTGAGCTTTGCAGGGGGGTTGGGTTAGTTCCGTTTTCCTGTAGCCCCATTTGGGCTGTAAATTGCTCTAGAGAGGCTTGTAACTGGGAAGATATATGATTAGCCATTACTTCCCCTAACTGACGCACTAGAGCTTGTAATTCTCCAATTTGACGCCCTTGTTGCAAACTTTCCTTTTCGTTTTGCAAGCGTTGAATATCCTCTCCTAAGCGAATTTTTTCTGCTTGCAGTCGCTTGACATCTTCCTGTAAAGATTTCAGCAAACCCCTCTGGATAATTTGTAATTCTTCTGTGACAGCTCGCAAGGCATTTTCTGCGGTTGCAAATGGATCGCTACCTCCTCGCGGGTACTCTGATCGGTTTTCAAATCGCCCCATTAATTAACTTTTAACCTACTGCTAATTACTATTGTCGCAAATTTCCAGGATTAGGGGTTAGGGGGTAGAATCTCAAACAACTTTGCCACTTTGCCTAAATCCTTATCTCCAGGGACTTTTTCCACACCACTGGATAAATCTATACCACTAGGATTAACTTCAGCCAGGGCATCCAAAACATTATCGGGGGTTAGTCCCCCTGCTAAAAACCAAGGACGGCTGGGAGTAAAATCTTTCAGCATTGTCCAGTCTAAAGTTTTACCCGTACCACCCAACTGTTGGGGATGGTAAGCATCAAGTAATAGGGTATCCACATAGTCAGTATAACTAGTTACTCGTTGTAAATCTTCGGCAGTACGTATTCTCAAAGCTTTAATAATTTCCACTTTGGATAAAGATTGACGTAACTGCTGGCAAAATGCTGGTGATTCCTCTCCATGTAACTGCACACCTGTCAACCCAGACTCAGTAACTATTCTAATTATTTCCTCTATGGATGAGTTTGCAAAAACACCAATTTTATCAGTATCATCAGGTAAGTGTTCTCCTACTGCCCTAATTTGTGCTGGGGTAACATAGCGGGGTGAACTCGGTACACAAATAAATCCTAATGCCGTGGCACCAATGGAGGCGATCGCTTCTCCTTGATTTGGTTGAGTAATGCCGCAAATTTTGACGCGCATAAAATTTTGAGATTTCAAAAGTAAGAACTAGATATATTGAAAAAAAATGGCAAAATTAACCCTTCATCTGTAAAAGTTCCCATTTTTGTCTTTTAAATTCATAAATTCGTTTAAATTAATAAAGAAGTCTTGACTTAGGAGATAGAAACTTGATGTCATCTATTTTAATAGCACAACTGTTGTCTGTTCCCCCAACCCCCGATTGGAATTTCACCGTCGGAATTATCATCAGTCTTAGCTGTTTGGTAGCTGTAATACTTACTTCGTTTATTAAGTATCCCGAAGATACTATGAAGATGCCTGGATTACCCCTAACTATTCCAGCATTTATTGCTGCTATGTGTTTCGGTCATGTGATTGGTGTTGGTATCGTTTTAGGATTAACTAACATCGGCAGTATTTAGAGATTGGGAACAGGCAACAGCCAACAGGCAACAGGTAACAGTGATTAAGTCTCCCTATTGCCTGTTCTCAATTGCTAACTTCTGCAATAAATCCAATGTTAAAGCGTGATAAATAATACATTAAAACCTAGTGGTTCTTTAAGACTTAAGGAGTAAACTTGCAAGCCTAAGAACTGCTCTGATTGTCTATCCTAGAAATAGAGAGGGGAAACAAGGGAGAAGGGGAAGACAAGACTTCATCCGGTTCAACATTTACCCCTAAAATCAATCTAGAAGCTATCTTCCCTATTCCCTTAGGAAAGGCAACAGGCAACAGCGAAAAGTGCGGTCTTGGGGGTTTCCCCCATGAGCAACTTTTCAAGAGAGGCAACAGGCAACAAATTCAGATAATTGCTGTGCAGTAGTATTTTTTGAAATTGCTATTCCCTATTCCCTTAGGAAAGGCAACAGGCAACAGCGAAAAGTGCGGTCTTGGGGGTTTCCCCCATGAGCAACTTTTCAAGAGAGGCAACAGGCAACAGATTCAGATAATTGCTGTGCAGTAGTATTTTTTGAAATTGCTATTCCCTATTCCCCATTCCCTATTCC
>JASJCY010000313.1 GCA_030065825.1 Nostocaceae cyanobacterium
ATCAAGCCTCCCGCAAGGATTGTTCCATCCCAAACTAGACAAACTAGTTGCTTGATAAAAATAACCGGAACATTTTCTGCTCGTTATAATGAGCAGAAACCTTAACCGATTTAGTAGCACTTTCAGCCAACAGTCTCGGTCGAAACTTTATGCAACAAATGTTGCTAATAATCATTTTAACATGGAGACGGCGTTCGCTCATTTCGTGCCGGAGGCTCTATAAATTCGCCTGCGGCTAACCCCCATGCATAAATGCAGGGGCTACCCCGCCGCAGAAAAATCGGTGTGGTTTTGTTTCGTTGCTAACCGACGGATAAAAACAACCATTCTTCCAAGTAAGTGCTTGTTTGGGGAAACTAACAGCAGCCAATCCACTACGTTTCCTATATTTTGGTAATGAAGGTTTATCAACCTCTTTGCGATAATAAGCTTTAACTAACCCGTTGTAACTAGTTATCGACTCACCAACAGACTTTAAAGTTTGCTGGGCTGATTGTGCTGCCATTACTTTGTAGTGGGGAGATTATCCAGATTTACTTGTTCCCATTGTCAGGAAATATATTGATGATAAACTAAGGGCGTCAGGCGATGATTGGGCATGACGGGAACAGTATATATTTGCTAAAGGCAATTTTTTTAATTGAATATGATTAATCAAGCTGTAATTGCAGTTACTTTTATCGCCTTTCTGGGTTTATTTACTTTAGTGGGCATCTACTCTGCCACTCAAAAACAAAATACAACTGCTGATTACTTACTGGCTAGTAGAAATGTAAATCCCTGGCTAACTGCACTTTCAGCAATGGCGACGGGACAAAGTGGTTTATTATTTATTGGTCAGGTTGGTTTTGCTTATAAAATTGGAATTTCTGCGATTTGGCTGACTATTGGTTGGGCTTTGGGAGATTACATTGCTTGGTGGTTATTTTTCAAACAGTTAAGACAAGTTTCTGAGCAAACTTCCTCTGAGACTGTCTCCTCTTTTCTCGGTCATAATACTTTGGGTGCCCGTTGGATTACTATTATTTCAGCATTAATTACCATTGCTTTTCTTGGTTCCTATGCCGCTGCACAATTGGTAGCGGGGAGTAAAGCACTAAATGTGGTATTTGGCTGGAACTACTACTGGGGAATTATTCTCGGAACCGCAATTGTAGTTATCTATTGTTTTTCTGGGGGTATTCGTGCTTCTATTTGGACTGATGCAGTACAGGCAGTAATCATGATTGCTTCACTACTGCTATTGTTAATTGTGGGTATTATCAGCAGTGGTGGATTAGGGGCAATTTGGACGAAATTAGCTGCTATTGATGCCACACTAGTTAACTTGAATCCCCCTAACCTTCCCTTGGGCTTTTTACCCTTTTTTATTGGTTGGGTAGTGGCTGGGTTTGGCGTTGTTGGTCAACCACATATTATGGTCAGGGCAATGGCGATTGATTCGGCTGATAATTTAGCCTTTGCTCGTAATATTCAAGCGACCGCTGGTTTAATTGGCTCTTTTTCTGCTATTGGTGTGGGTTTAGCTGCTAGAGTTCTACTACCGGATTTGATCAATGGAGGCGATCCAGAATTAGCCCTACCCTTTTTATCACTGGAGTTATTGCCTTTAGTATTTGTCGGCATGATGTTAGCAGGATTATTTTCTGCCACGATGTCAACTGCTGACTCCCAAATCCTTTCTTGTTCGGCAGCTCTGACTCAAGATATTTTTCCTCAATTTGCTAAGTCCTACAAACTGGCAAAACTAGGGACACTGACGGTAACTATGATTGTTTTGATAATTGCTTTAGCAGGAGAGAACAATGTATTTACTTTGGTGACTTTTTCTTGGTCAGCCTTGGCTTCGGCTCTTGGTCCTTTATTAATAGTACGTCTTTGCCAAAGACCAATAAATGCACCTTTGGCAATTACTATGATGGCTGTTGGTATTTTGACTGCTTTAATTTGGAACCTAGTTTTAAACTGGTCTAATGTTGTTTACGAAGTGCTTCCGGGAATGGCTGCTGGCACTCTAGTATATTTGTTCGTGCAGGTTTTAAGGCAGAATGGCAAAAAATAGATCGTAGCAGCTTAATTATTAAATTTTATTAACGTCTCCAAAATGATATTTTCTTGCCAAACAGCCAATTTGAACTAACGAGATTTCAGGGTTTACGGCTCCCTAATTTTCTACTATAATTAGGTAATGCTGAGTTTACCATGCCATTTTTTTTGTTATGTTTTGTTGACATAACAATAGAAGAGTTTCATCACATTTTTTCACCCATAAGTTAAACTAAGTTTAAAAAATAACTAGATGATGCTGATATTTACCCAGCGTCAATGCCAAAATTCAGATGTAGCAGTTTCTTTTACCTTAGCCTTGACAGCAGAAGAACGGACTCGCAGCCGTCATCGCTGGCAAACACAAGAGGGAGAAACTGTATTTTTGCGTTTACCCAGAGGTACAGTACTGCGGGATGGTGATATTCTCCAAGATGAAACCAACAGCAGTTTAATTAGAATTCTTGCTAAACCAGAACCTGTTTTGACTGTAACTGCTCCCACAGCCCTGTTATTACTGAGGGCAGCATATCATTTGGGAAATCGGCATGTACCTGTAGAAATTACCCCTAGCTATTTACGCTTATCTCCCGATACCGTTTTACGCGCCATGCTAGAACAATTGGGATTAGAAATAAAAGAGGAAATTTTACCATTTCAGCCAGAAATGGGTGCCTATGGACATCATCCTCACTGATAGCAATTTATTATCTCTTTTGCAGCTAGCTAGCCCTGCTTTACCCGTGGGAGCATATAGTTACTCAGAAGGGTTGGAGGTGCTAATAGACAATGGCACCATTAATAATCAGCATACCCTGAAGCAATGGTTAGAATCGGAACTGCGCTATGGGACAATTTACTTAGAAGCAGCGATAATGGTGCGGGCTTATAAGTCAGTACAAGTGGGGGATTTAGTAGCATTATCTGATTGGAATAATTGGTTATCTGCTGCCAGGGAAACCGAGGAATTACGGGCTTCTAGTTGGCAAATGGGGCGATCGCTCATCCGACTACTAACAGAATTAGAACCACAAACTGTGAAAATTGTTAATACTGTCGGCAATCCTTGCAATTATGCGATCGCCTTTGCCATTGCAGCTGGATTTTGGGAAATCAATCTTCAAGGAACATTATTAGGGTATTTACATAGTTGGGTGGGTAATTTAATTACTGCAGGAATAAAGCTTATTCCCTTGGGACAAACCGCAGGACAAAAATTATTGTTGGAATTACAACCATTATTGAGTGCTGCAATTTTACAAATTATGAGTATGGAAGATGACGACCTTGGTTGTTGTAGTTGGGGTTTATCTTTAGCAAGTATGCAGCATGAAACACAGTATACAAGGTTGTTTAGAAGTTAGTAGGGGCGCTGCGGCTTGCGCCCAAAAGGTGCAGAGTTAGGAGTTAGAATTCTCGTAGAGTGGGAGAAACCGGGTTTGTTTGGGCAAAAAATCCAAAATTTTTATTTAGTCGAGAACAAACTTGGTTTCTGACATTTAAGGAAGGTCAATGAACTAATAATCCTCAAAACTTTTTATATCGGAAGTGGGGTTTCAAAGCCTCTGGACTTGTAGGAGAGAGGTTTACCCACAGAGGTTCCGGGTATACTTGTTGAGTTTCCAAACAACCTCTTAGAATTAGGAGTTATTAATATCATCCAATTACCAATTACCAATTACCAATTACCCATTACCAATTACCCATTACCAATTACCAATTCCCCTAAAATGAGCTAAGAAACAGCCAATTCTTTAAGCTTGGGGTGTTGTGGTGATTTAAATCCCAAAACTATGGAATCTTGAGAAATCCCAGCATCTAACAATTCCTCTGAAACTCCTTCCTCAGTCTTGTCCCGTTGAATCCAGAGTTTACCGTCAATAATATCGATGTGCAGTAATATGTCGTAGATGCGATCGCCATCGTGCCAACCTGTCTCTACTAGAATATAACGATCACTTTCCCGGTCAAAAACTTGTTCTATGCGAACATGATCATCATTGCCCAAAAATTCAGCATAGTCTCTGAGTACTTGTTCTACAATAAAACGATACTTGGCTTTGAAAGAATCCATGAGACAATCACCTCCTTTATGAATACATCGGAGTAAGAACTATATTAGTAAAAATTAGTAAGAATGGCTGTAATTTAGATAACTTGATTGTTAGCTATTTATGACAAACGCATTTCGAGTAGGGGTTGCAGGTCCGGTAGGGTCGGGAAAAACGGCTTTAGTTGATGCTTTGTGTAAGGCAATGGGTCAGCAGTATAACTTAGCAGTGGTGACGAATGATATCTATACTCAAGAGGATGCCCAATTTTTAGTACGTTCCCAAGCACTGTCAAGCGATCGCATTTTGGGTGTGGAAACTGGTGGTTGTCCCCATACTGCGATTCGGGAAGATGCTTCCATGAATTTGGCAGCAATTGAACAGTTAGAGTCAAAATTTACTGATTTAGATTTGGTTTTTTTAGAAAGCGGTGGTGATAATTTAGCTGCTACTTTTAGCCCAGAATTAGTAGATTTAACTATTTATGTAATTGATGTGGCTGCTGGGGATAAAATTCCCCGTAAGGGTGGTCCTGGGATTACTAAATCTGATTTGTTGGTGATTAATAAAATTGATTTAGCCCCTTATGTTGGTGCAGATTTAAATGTAATGGAAACAGATGCAAAAAAAATGCGTGGGGAGAAACCTTTTGTATTTACAAATTTAAAAACTAAGGTAGGAGTTACAGAGGTGATTGAGTTTGTAGCTAGTTATATTTAGTTAACGGGACTTGTATAGGGTAAGAACATGGATTGACTTTAATCCTCTGTAGATATGAAAAAGATAATGGTTCTTCCTTCTTCCTTCTTCCTTCTTCCTTCCCTTTGACACTTTTATCAAGATTGTATGGAAAATTAGGATTTGTAGTGTCACGCACCGACGAGCAATTGTGACAATATCCTAAGTCCTGGATTAGCATAAAATTAGTAAAAATCAGATACTTATGACATCACACGAAGCATCTTTACCATTTCATAAAGGCGAAGAGAGACTTAAAGCTTTAGTATTTGAAGGAGTAGCCCAAGAGCGTTCTGATAAAGCCTTTAACCACTTAAATTCTCACTTAAACGACACCCTGCGTCAGCTATTGCACAAGGATGTATTTCAACCTTCTACAGAAGATGTATTAGCTAATGATAGTAAAACCGAAGTATATCGCCAACAGGGTCGGGTAAAAGTCCTTATCCCCATGCGTGAACTTGAGGCTAATATTGCGCCTGTCATTGGTGATATTATTGATGAACTGTCAGAT
>JASJCY010000107.1 GCA_030065825.1 Nostocaceae cyanobacterium
GAGGAAGCATATACTTCAAAAGCGTCTTACCTTGATGGCGACAGCCTCTACAAACATGGTGAAAAACCCAACGGATGGAAACCGTCAGGACAAAGGGTAAAACGTGGAATGTACAAAAGCCGTGATGGTCACATCATTAATGCTGATTGCAATGGTGCTGCTAACATTATGAGAAAAGTAGCCACACAGCTAGGTTTAAATCTAGCCGAGGTGGGTAGGACATCTTTGACTGTGCCACAACGTTATGACTTATTTACACGATTAAATAAATTATATCGTAAATGTTGCGTAGCCCGGATTTTATCCGGCGTAGCAACATCAGTTTAGAATCCCCTTCTTTCTAAGGACGGGAGAAGTCAATACGGTTTAAATATATTTTCAAACACCTCTATTAGACCTCTCCGGAAATTAGATATTAACCCTGACTGTGCAAGGCTTTTATATTCTTTTTCGGAGATGTCTATTTTACAGTCAGCGCTGAGAACAGGCAAAAAAAAATCCGCGTTCAGCGGAAGTTAATGTCCAAAGACATATCGGACTTTGTTTAATCTTGTGTTTCATCACTAACGCCGCGAACGCGCCTTCTGATTCAATTTTTGCAACAATGGTTGTAAGGTTGGGGGTGCTGACATATCACCAGTTTCCACTGTGTACTGCTGTCCCTCATTTTCCACGGTGATTTTATAGTTGAATTGGTCTGCACCAGAGGGAGAAGCAGCAATTTTAGCTGGAAGATTAAAAAAATTAGCGGTTGTTATCATCTGTTGCAGTTCATAAGCTTCATTCTCAGATATTGATTCCGTATCCACGGAATAGGTTAAAGATATGCCTGCAAAACCGCCACTACGTTCAAAATCTATTTTCATATCTCTCCTGCTCAAAAATAAGGGACAGGAATATAACTTTTGGTGCGTTACCCTACGCGATAACACACCCTACATATAGAATTACGAATTACCCATTACCCAAACAGCAAAGACCTAATGGTTTCTAGGGGAGTACCCAAACAGCCAGCAGGGGGCTGTGGTGTAGGGGGCTGTGGTTCGGGAGATGGTGGAGGAGCAGTTTCTGTTTCCACTCCCACTTCTATCCAACCTTTACGCACTGCTTTTTGTTCTAGGCTACCTTCTCCAAACAGTTGTGCGGCTACTTTTAATGTTTGGACAGCAGCTTCTTTAAACTCAGAAGTGACACCAAGCTTATCTCTGAGGGTAATATACCAAATGCGACCTGCTTTTTCCCAAGCATAGCCGCCCATTTCCATGGCTGCAATGTAAAATGCACGGTTGGGAATGCCAGAGTTAATGTGTACCCCACCATTATCTCTGGAGCCAGTATAAATATCTCTCATGTGAGCTGGCTGGGGGTCTTTGCCTCCTAAAACTGGGTCATTATAGGCATCTCCTGGAGCTTTCATCGACCGAATTCCCGCAGCATTCACATTGGCAGTAAATAACCCTTCACCAATTATCCAATCAGCTGCATCCACGGTCTGATTTCGTACTCTTTGTTTCACCAAAGCGCCAAAAACATCAGAGAAATGCTCATTTAAAGCACCGGGTTGATTGCGATACACCAGTCCGGCTTCATACTGAGTCACACCGTGGGTGAGTTCGTGGGCTATGATATCAATGGAAATGGTAAAGCGGTTGAAGAGGCGCTGATCTACTGGTAAATCTTCATCTCCATCACCGTAGGTCATCTGCCGACCATCCCAGAAAGCATTGTCATAACCTTGTCCGTAATGGACTGTAGAAACCAAAGTTAAACCGCGATCATCAATGGAGTTACGTCCATAGAACTCTTGATATAAATCAAAGGTCGCTCCAGAACCATCATAAGCTTCATCTACAGCTGCATCCCCTGTAGCGGGGTCACCTTCTCCCCTTACTCTACGTCCAGGAAGTCGAGATTCATTATCTGCGCTGTATACGATCCGTTGTTTAGCACCTCCTCCCCTGGCTGTGGGACGTTCCACCAATTCAGCCAATTGCTGACGCTGTCCGCGAAACTGCCCAGATACAGATAATTCTCTGAGGGCACGTTCTTGTTGTACGGGGGTGCCGTTGGTAGCAATTCCCCGCAGTACGTAGGGGGGTACAATGCAATGCAAGGGATTGCGATCGCCATGGCAAGAACAATTCGGATGGCAATTGCGACTGTGTTTCATCCTCATTTAAGTCTCTCCTAAATTTGCAAGTAATTCTTCATATATGATTTTGCTTGTTTGACTTCTCCCTTGGCTAAAACTGAAGGCATTCTAATAAGGGGGCTTGGCGACGATCCTTGAGACTATCGCAAAGCTTTTGTTTCTGATTAACTGACCATAGGTAAGAATCACAGATCAGAATTGTCTCATATCTTGCACCTGCGTTAAAAAACCGAGGCAGACGCTAACAGCGGTTTTAGGTGACTTATAGACCCATGGAATGCGGAATTTCCCGTAGGGTAGCAACTGCCGGGGTTGATTGCAAATATGTTAATCTCAAAACCCAAATTTTCTCCTTGATAAACCCAGTTTTTAGGTCTTTCCCGACCAATGGTGCATTCGGGTGAGTTGCGATCGCATCAAGTTTGAGATACCTATAGAATCTATAGGGGAGCTTGTACCAAACCAGCACCTACATCCATAGGCTCAACATCGGGTGCTAGCTTTTTCCTAGTAGCATTACCAATCAATCTAGCACTTAGTTCCGCACCATTAAAATTCCCGGTTGGGGAAATTTGTTTTAGTTTTTCTCCCCAAAGTGCAGCAATTCCCGCTACATGAGGTGTTGCCATACTAGTGCCACTAAATTTAACATAGCCCCCACCAGTTTTAGCAGAGTAAACTCCAACCCCTGGACCAGAAATATTGGGACCTGTGTTAGAAAAGTTGGCAATGCTCAAGGAATCATGGGGTACTCCTGAGGTTTGCAAGGCTCCTACGGAAATAATACCGTCAGCAGCCGCCGGGGGAGCAACAGCTAATTCATATTCTTTATTGATCTGGCGTTTGCTCTCGTTACCAGCCGCCGCTATTAGCAAAGTTGGCTGGAAAAATGGACTTCGTGCCCGTATCAATGCAGCTAGATTTTCAAATAAACGCAGATTAGCTCGATAAGATTCTAACGCCATTGAGGTTGCAAAATCCGCAGGAAAATTCCGACGTTCCACTAATTGTTTTACTAAGCCAGGAAAATCCATACCTAGAGACATGGAGATAATGTGTGCCCCTTGGTCTATAGCCCAGAGAATTGCTTGGTAAATTTGCTCAGTAGAGCCTCCTTGTGCAGATAAAACTTTACCAATTACAGCCTTTTCAATTCCAGGGGCTACACCAAAGCGCAATCCATCTACTACTTGACCAAAGATAGTACCAGCACAATGGGTACCATGACCGTTTTGATCACCATTACCTTCCCCAGTAAAATCTTTTTCTACCACTTGTACTCCTTTGAAGGCTTCGTGGTTGGCGTCGATACCTGTATCCAGAACAGCTACAGTTATACCTTTGCCTGTGTAGGGACTTTGATTTGCCCCAGTTGCAATTACCCCCCAAGTTGCTTCTGTTTCCTCACCAGTATCCGCTGCTTCAGTTGCAACGGGTTCAATCAAATGAACGGGCATAGATGGGGCAATGTTGACTACTTGAGGATCGCGGTGTAGATCCGCAATATCCCGGGAGGTGAGGTCCGATTCTAAGTCAACAGTTAGACCAAGCCCTTCTGCTGGAAAATTACGGCGTAGTGCAAAGGATCTGCCAGAAAAAGGGTCACTCAGATCCACCAGATTGCTTTCACGAAGGATGATATATTTACCTTGTTGCATAATTAATTTTTCTCAATACATTTATTTAGGTTAATTTCAAGGCTGCTAAAAGCTCGATCAAACTCCAGATCCTGTTTACCATCAATACCTAAAATAATGGTTAAGATTTGGTTGGTGCCACTCAGCAGAATGAAAACCATTTACCTTTTATGAATGATACACAAGAAGATACCAAAAAAACCCTACCCAATAGGGTGAAAAAAATTCTGGCTACCATTGGTGTTGCTGTGATTGCTGGTGCTGCTATCTATGGTATCGGCTGGTGGCAAGGTAGCACCGGAATTGCTGACAACAAAGATAGACAAAAAAAGCAAATCGAATCTGTTCAGCAACAGTTGCAGGAAACTAAAGCACAGCTAGCCGCAGTGGAAAACTATAGTTATTTGATGCAAACACGGGCTGCACTTTTTCATACTGCTGTAGACTTGGATCGGCGTAACTTTGGTACAGCCAATACCCACTTGCAAGAAGCCGCAGTTGCCCTCAGCAAAGTCAAAGATAGCAGCGGTACTCTGAACATGGACAAACTATCCTCCCTGCAAAAGGCGATCGCTCAAAGTAATATTAATGTCGCAGTCAATTTGGAAGAACAACGAAGACGTGTTTTAAGTTTTGTTAAACAGTTGGATGCTTTAATCCCAGAAGAACTAGCACCTAAAACTAGGAGTTAGGAATTAGTAGGGGCGCAATGCTTGCGCCCAGGAGTTTGGAGTTAGGAATTAGGAGTTAGGAGTTAGGAGTTAGTTTTCTTCCTTGTCTCCCCCATCTCCCCCATCTCCCCCATCTCCCACATCTCCCACATTTCCCCCATCTCCCCATCTCCCCATTTCCCATTCCCCGTTTACCATTTACCGTAAAACAAAAGCAATAATGAGTTACGATAATCGTCAGAATCATCGCGCCTATTGGCGTCAGAATACAGCTTTAATTCGCAATTTATTAATTGTCTGGGCACTGGTTTCTCTAGTTTTCAGTATTTTACTGGTGCAACCCCTGAACGGAATACCTTTTTTTGGCATTCCCTTTGGATTTTGGATGGCACAGCAAGGTTCTATTTTGGTATTTGTAGTGTTAATTTTCATCTACGCTTTGCAGATGGACAAGCTAGAGGGCAAGCATAATATTAGAAAGTAGCAAAAAAGGCGGGAGTGACCCCACCTTTTTCCCCAGTTCTTTGATATTAGTGACAAATTTATACTGAGTTATCTACGTAAACTGCGGGGGTCGAGGGCATCCCGTAGTCCATCACCCAATAAGTTGAAAGACAACACCGTTAAAACAATCACGGTTGCTGGAGGCCAAATTAACCAAGGTTGCAGTACTAATACGGAAGCGTTAGTTGCCAAAGAAAGCATATTTCCCCAAGAGGGGTCTGGTTGTTGAATTCCCAAGCCAATTAGACTCAGCACCGCTTCTGCACCAATAAAGCCAGGAATAGCAAGGGTAGCGGAGATAATTATGTAAGTTGCAGTTTGGGGCAACACATGGCGGAGGATGATGTAAATTGGTTTACCACCCATTGCCCTTGCTGCTTGTACAAATTCTCGTTCTTTAATTGAGAGTACCTGTCCGCGAATTACTCTTGCTAAACCAGCCCACCTGATAAAAGAGGTAATTGCTACAATCAGCATAAATCGCTGGGCACTGGTAAAGTCTTTTGGTAAAACTGCACTTAAGGATACCAATAGATAAATACCGGGGAAAGTCATTAATACTTCCGCTAGACGCATAATCACACTATCCGTCCAGCCACCGAAATAACCAGATATGCCCCCAAGTACCATTCCTAGGGGAAAAGCAATGGCTACTCCCAAAATACCGATAAATAAACTGATGCGACCACCATACAGTAAGCGGCTAAATTGATCCCGTGCTTGATCGTCAGTACCCAAAAGATTGAATTTGGCTTCACCAGTAGTGCCAAACAAATGCAAGTTTAGAGGAATTCCCAAAAGACGATATTCAAAACCTGGGACAAATAGCCGTATACCAGAAGGTTTTTGATAGTCTACAATTAGTTCGCGCTTACCTGTTTCTAAATCCGTCTCTCCCTGAATTGTAGGATAAACATGAGGTCCGATAAACTGCCCTGATGACTGGGAAACCCAGTAAACTCTAGTTGGTGGCAGTAAGGAACCATTATCTTGCTGTTTAAGTGGGTCGTAAGGAGCAACGAAATCAGCGGCAATTACTGCTATATAAAAGATTAGCAGTATAATTGCCCCAAATCGTGCCAAAGGATTTTTCTTTAATTTTTGCCACCAATTCATAGTTCTTAGTTTTTATTCCATAACCAAGAGTTAAATATCAATAGTTTATGGTGAGTTGTCAATAGTCAATCGCCTACTGAAGTATGAACTATGAACTATGAACTGTCAATGACTTTGGTTCTTCAGTACCTGTTATGCTAAATTTCTAGTCAACAAACTTAAAAAGCTTGCTATGTAAAGAAAATTATGCTTATTTACTCTTTTTCCTGTTGCCTGTTGCCTCTCTTGAAAAGTTGCTCATGGGGGAAACCCCCATAGACGCGCAGCGACTTCCCGTAGGGTAGACCGCACTTTTCGCTGTTGCCTGTTGCCTCTTCACAGACTGTGAATTTGGCATAACAACTACGGTAGAACCATGACTTTTAACTATCGATGATTAGCTTCAGCTTGAATTTTTTCAATAAAATAACGCTGTTCATCCTGTGGTTTTTCATGTTCCACAACAAAGACATTTGAGTAAAGGTTAGCAATAATTTGTTTTCCTTGCTGAGTCAGAGATAGATAACGCAATCCATCTTGAATATAAGGATATACTCCATTCCAGTAAAATTTAGAGTAACCTTTCCTTAAATCCCCAGGATTTTTATAACCCAAAATTTTATTCATACCAGTTTCTTCAAACTCGTAGAACAAAGAAGTAATTTTCTTTAAGTAACGTGGATCGCTTAATTGTCCAATCAAATCAGCAGCACGCACTAATCCTGCATAGGTATTGGTTTCTTGATGATCCTCAGCTGTGGGTACTGGAAACCGAGTTAATTCAATATTGGTCTTAATTACCTCAGTGTCTATCAATTTATGACCGCCAAAACGTTCATCAATGAAAAGTTTGGCTCTATCCACATGATAAGGGGTTAGACTAGCATCAGAAGCCCCAAATGGCAGAGAAATCATTTTCTTATCTTCACCAGTTGCATACAGTGATTCCTCCTCACGGTCACCTCGGCAAACTCCTTTAACGTAACCAATATCATGACACAGTAAGGAAATTATACAATGTAACCAATCTTCACTAGAAACACCTCCTTCCCGGATGTGTTTACCCCGTAAAATTTCCTGTCCCACCAGGGTGACTAAAATAGAATGTTCTACATTGTGATATAAAGCATCGCTGTTGGCAATATTTTCTAAAGCCATACTGCCAGCCCAGGCAATTATATCTTGATAATCATTTTTGAAACAGCCGTAGGTACGGCGATAACCTTCTCGAATTTGATTGACAAAAGCATCAATTAAAATTTCTGTGGCATTAAACATGAGATTGACTTAGTTGTATCAAAAATTGTTTTTTAAAAAAGTGTATTTACTGTTGCTAAAAAAGCAAGTTGAAAGTAAATAGTCAAAAATTTTTGATTCTATTGCTTTCAATTCCTGCACTAAGTATTCTGTTTTAACCCAATATGGTGTTAATGTCTTAGTGCTGTTTATATCATAAGTTGTTTGTATCAATTTTTCAGCTGGGCATGATATAAATTGTCCTTGCATAGTTGTTACCCTTTGGGGAGTCGGTAAAAGGTAAAAGGTAAAGGGTATATCTATGTCTGTGGTTGATTATCCTCAATCTCTTTTCTTTCATACCGAGGACGACAAGGGTTACCCCAGCAAATTTGCTCAGAAGGAATGTTATTAAAGACACTACTACGAGCGCCAATTACTGAATTAGCACCGATTTCCACACCCAGTCCTACAAAAGAATCTGCAGCAATCCAGACGCCATTACCAATGCTAATACTAGCTGTTTTTAACCCAAAGGCTGGATCTTGGATATCATGGCTACCAGTACACAGATAGCTTTTTTGGGAAATAACGCAGTGTTCGCCAATAATAATTTTGTCAAGGCTGTATAAAACTACATCATCCCCAATCCAACTGTAGTCACCAATACTGATTTTCCAGGGATAAGTAAAACGGGCTGTGGGTCGAATCAATACACCTTTACCAATTTTAGCGCCAAATAGTCTCAGTAAAGCACAACGCCAACTATTGCAGGGATGGGGAGTGAGGGGAAAAGCGATCGCCTGCACGAACCACCACAACAATATATACCAACTCCCCCTTCCCCGATCAAACCAGGATTGGTCGTATTTACGTAAATCTACAAAAGGTTTGTCATTTGTCATTTGTCATTGGTCATTTGTCATTCATGAAATATAACTCCTAAAATAATTAATAATCAATAATTAATAATTAATAATTAAAAACTGGTAACTTCTAATTCCTAACTTCTAAATTGTAACTCTTAACTTATGGGCACAAGCGTTGTGCCCCTACAAAGTTATGGGCAGAAACTTTGCACCCCTACAAAGTTATGGGCACAAGCGTTGTGCCCCTACAAAGTTATGGGCACAAGCGTTGTGCCCCTACAAAGTTATGGGCAGAAACTTTGCACCCCTACAAAGTTATGGGCAGAAACTTTGCACCCCTACAAAGTTATGGGCAGAAACTTTGCACCCCTACAAAGTTATGGGCACAAGCATTGTGCCCCTACAAATGATTAACTTATTTCTAACTGACTGTTTGTTCAATTTCTTGATTCAAGGAAGTTGGTAAAGAATTGGAATTAGTGCTATTTGCTGTATTTAATTGACCACCAAAATGGCGTAATTCGTAAAGTTTTACTCCAATTTGATATTCATATTGACTCAAAAGTCTGCCATATATGTATCCAGCTTTGCCATCTAAAAAGCCGCGCTGAATAATATAAAACAGCACAAATCGTAAAAATGGTTTAAAGGGTAACCTCACCCAAATCTTTTTTAAAAAACGTTTTCTTTGAACTGCGTCACCAAAAAGATTTGCACCGATGGTGTTGCTATCATCTTTGCCTGTCAAAATATTATAATAAACACGGGCTTCCCAATTAGAGTAGCGGTTATGTCTTTCTAACCAGTGGAAAAGGTTGCGGAAGTCTTCGTGAAGCATATCCTTTTTCAGATATCCAACTTTTCCATCTAAAATAACGTGTTCGTGAACTTCGTTGTCTCCTGTGTTGGGAATATCTTCAGTGCTGAGATTTTCGTAGCGACCTTTTTTATGTTTAAATAAACGTAAATTCCAATCGGGATATTTACCACCGTGGCGAATCCATTTTCCTAAAAAGAATACTTTTCGATTGAGGTAGTAACCACTATATTCTGGATTTTGAATTGCTTGGGCAATTTCTGACCAAAGTTCTGGTGGAATGCGCTCATCACAATCAACAATTAACACCCATTCATTCCGGAAAGGTAGATTTTCTAAAGACCAATTTTTCTTTTTAGGCCAGCGTCCATTAAAGTGGAATTGCACTACATTTGCACCATATTCTTGAGCTATGTTAATACTATTATCCTCACTTTGAGAGTCAACAATAAAAACCTCATCAGCTATGGCAATACTAGCAAGACAAGCTGGTAAATTAGCTTCTTCGTTTTTTGCTGGAATGAGGACAGAAACAGGTATTTTGGCAGACATATATCTTCATAAATTCATTATTATTTTTAGTTATTTTTTCCCATGAAAATCCGTTTAGGGATAGGGGGTAAAGGGCAATTTATTCATCACTCACTGATGTGGAAAATAGACCTTTAATCGCCGCATTTAAATAACCAATTTGACCATAGGCATACACAAGTTTATCAAAGCGTTCTGCGGGGTCAGAAAAATATTGTAATGCTTTATATAAACCCCGTACAAACTTTTCGCTACCACGCTGTAACTGACCAATACCAGCTTTACCTGCTAGTTGTTCTCGGTAGCACTCACTAATACCTTGCCACCAACCCCGTCGTAAAAACCAAGAAGGTTGCAGACGTTCTGGGGAAACATTGTGAGCAACGAGGGCGTCGGGAAGATAGGCTACTTGCCAACCTTGCTGCAAAGCAAGTTCTGTCATTCGCAGTTCTTCGTTAGATAAAAGTTTTTTGCCCACACGACCGAGATGGGTGTCAAAACCTCCTATTTCCTCTAAAAAACTGCTACGGATAGAGTAATTTAAACCCCTGGGGGTTAAACCTGGGTTGTCAATGTAAACTACAGTATTGCCTAAATCATATGCCCCTAAATTGCCAGCTAAACCAGTTGACAACCACCGTGGGGGTTGAATTGACTCTGACCATAATAAAGTCACTTTACCACCTGCTATCGCCAATTTTGCGTTTTCTTGATAGGCAGAGTACAAAATGTGCAACCAGTGCTGGCTAGCAACGGCATCATCATCAAGGTATGCCAAAATATCACCACCCGCAACTCTAGCACCAGTGTTGCGGGCGACAGATAGACCGATTTTGGGTTCGTAGATATATTTGAGGTGGGGATCGGATTGCCTTTGTTCTACAACTTGGCGGGTGCGATCGCTCGACCCATTATCTACTACTATCACTTCAAAGCTGCCAGGAAAATCTTGAGTCAAAAGACTATCTATGGCAGCACCTAAATAATTATCTCGGTTGTGAGTACAGATAATGGCGGAGATTTGCGTGTCTGACATAGAATTTTGGGAATTTTCGATGTTGGATTTGAGATTTTGGATTGCCATTGGCTAATCTAAAATCACCCATCCAATGGTCGCCTGTCGCCTGTTAATCTATACCAAAAATTTACAATCCACCAACCGAGTTTTTTCGGAAAAAATTCTTAATTATGCATTAGGGAATACCAAAAAATCAGGTTTACGTCTCTTGGATATGCCCGTGCAAAACTACCAGAGTTTCTGCTAATTGACTTAAGCGGGTTTCCAAATATTGTTTGCGCCCCAATAGTTGCCGTAACTTTTGGTAACGGGCGATCGCCATACTGACGCTGGGAACTTGATCTGGGGGACAGGGACGAGACCAAACTTTACCCGCAGAATCTAGGGCACATAGACGGTAACCAGCACGGGTTGATGGGCTTTTTAGGTTATCATCTGCGGCGCAAATTTCTTCTACATAGTCCATCAACTGGTCAACTTCTGCATGACGCAGGGTAGCTGTTCCGTTGGCTTCTGCTTGCTTTTGATGGGACTCTAACCAACCATTGACTATTGGTCCTTCAAGATAAATATCCTGAATTTGCCGCACGATTGTTTGTAGTTCTTCCTGCCAAGCGGCAACATCTGCCTGAATTTCTTGCAACAAATTCATTGCGAATGCAGGATTTGCAGCGTTGCGATGGCTAGTAAATTTAGGTGTTTTGAATTTGGGTAGGTGGGGAGATTGATCACCACTTTCTTGGGCAGGAAAGGTCTCTACAGAACTGTGATGAGGAAATAAATCCTCTTGTTCCCCTTGGGAATTTTGCTCCTGGTGGGATGAATTGGAGGGGCTTGAAGTTTCCCCCTCCTCTTTTGTTCCTACACTAATCCGAAACGATAAAGACTGCTTTGCACAACCAGGGGGTTCTACAGGAGCGGTATTACGATGTCTGATATCGTGTAAAGTTGCCTCAATGCGTTTTAAGCTTACTTTCATAAATATATCCCGACAGTCCGAAATTAAATGTAAGCTATTAGTAGCAACCGTTCGCTTTTCAATTAATTTCGATTTTCAAAATATGGACTTGAGTGCACCAAGTCTATTCAAAATTTGCAATCCCATCTCATTAAATATACTAAGGAATGAATTTTGAGTAAAGTCATTTTAGTCACTGGACCTGCACGTTCTGGAAAAAGCGAATGGGCGGAAACTTTGGCAATGCGATCGCCTAAAGCAGTTGTATACTTAGCAACGGCAACCCGCGATCCTAATGACCGAGAGTGGCAACAACGCATCCAAAAACACCAAGAACGCCGTCCCCAAGACTGGATAACTTTAGAGGTATCACAAGAATTATCCGCCACAATTGCTGATGCTAAACCCAATACCTGTCTGTTAGTCGATTCTCTGGGTACTTGGGTAACTAATTTCCTAGAACAAGATGAGAATACCTGGAAAGATACCCTACAAGAATTATTAGATACTGTGGAACTGGTAGCTGCGGATCTGATTTTTGTTGCTGAAGAAACTGGTTGGGGTGTGGTGCCTGCTTATCCCATTGGTCGTACCTTCCGCGATCGCCTTGGTGCTTTGGTACGTCAATTAAGTATTCTTTGCCAAGAAGTTTATTTAGTCACTGGGGGTCACGTTCTCAATCTCAGCCTGTTAGGTTCCCCATTACCAAAGACTTAACGGGAGCCTCTTTAGAGGAAGCATGAAGCATTTAGAAATTGGCGCCAAAAAACTATAGCGCTATGGTTATGGTTGTGGTTTTAGTGCCAAAAAACTATAGCGCTATGGTTGTAGTTTTAGTGCCAAAAAACTATAGCGCTATGGTTGTAGTTTTAGGGTGAAAAAACTATAGCGCTATGGTTGTAGTTTTAGGGTGAAAAAACTATAGCGCTATGGTTGTGGTTTTCTCGTCACATACTTCTACACCGACGCAAGTGTACAGTGTAGGCTTTTGTACCAATCCCGCTAAAAAATACATTCGGGCAGTGGGCAGTACTACTTGCAGTAGACGGTAAGCCAGTGCTTTGCTATGGTTTTGGTGCGTTGTTCGCTGTTCGACGTAAACCTTCGCGGAGCGTGCGCTACTCTAACGAGAAGCCGCCTAACGGCGTCTAATGCGCTTAGTGCTGCTGTAGGCTACTCCCTTCTCGTTCTAAGATTACCTATAAAAATTTCTCCCCCTCTTCCCACTCTTCCCCCTCTTCCCCTTCTTTTGGGTCTAACTCAATTGGGTAATCTTCTAGCGGGAGGGGAGTAGTCCTTCGGTGGAGGGTAAGCCTTCGGCATAGGGTAGCAAGTAGCGCAACTTGAAGGGGTTCCCCGGCATAAGCTTGGATAGTATTTTTATTTTTTTTAACAATAATTAAGTAAAATTAAGCATTTATTACCCATTGTTTCTAACTATTTATATTTAATGTTTTATTTGGAATTAAGTCTTTAAAATTTGCAAATGAAAATATAAAATATTACTATGGCAACTAAACAAGAAGTCAAAAAATATCTTGCTTATTGGTTCCAATTGGGCAAGAAAGTAGTAGTTGGTAATGGGTCAACCTTGCTACCTGAGAGGATTATAGTAGGCGATCGCTACAGCGATGAATTTGAAGAGTGCTGGGAGAAAATCATTTCACCAGAAATGGGAGATTGTTATTTAGAGGGCACCCATCAAACCATTGCTGAACTGCTAACACCCGCTTGGGAAATGGAAATTTGTGCCCGTTGTGAAATGCCCATAGCAATGCACAGCATCGGTATGCCAGCAGTGATTTGTCCCTGCTATTATTTACCGGAATGGCCCAATACGGAACTCCCATCGCCGCGATGTCCAGTTGATACCCAAGAGTATCTCCAACAAATACGTGATCGGTTATTCGAGAATGGTCAAATAGGAAAGAATTGATTAAGTAAGTTATCAGTTAAAACGCGCTGGAACCTTTACTCAGTCTGATTTATCAGACTTAGTTTATCGGTTCCTGGGAATTTATTTCTAGGTGGGAAGGATGGGCGAATTGAAAATGGTGGAAGTTATCAGTTAAAACGCGCTGGAACCTTTACTCAGTCTGATTTATCAGACTTAGTTTATCAGGCTGGGAATTTATTCCTAGGTGGGAAGGATGGGCGAATTGAAAATGGTGGAAGTTATCAGTTAAAACGCGCTGGAACCTTTACTCAGTCTGATTTATCAGACTTAGTTTATCGGTTCCTGGGAATTTATTCCTAGGTGGGAAGGATGGGCGAATTGAGAATGGTGCAAGTTATCAGTTAAAACGGACTGAAATGAGGTTTTTGAATCTTCTAGTTTCATATCTTGCAGCATTCTTAACAAAACCAAAAAAAACTGAATTTCTAAACGTAAAATTTCGGTTTTCAACATTAGTCATTCTCAAGAAACCCCGTTAGTCGCTACCCTACTCTTCGAGAATCCTTACGGGGAACAGGAAGCGGCACTCCGTGCGTCTATAAGTCACCGAAACCCCTTATTAGCTGCTTGCCGAGGTTTTTAACCAAAGAAACCGGGTTTCTATAGGTGGAGAACCGAGAATTTGAGTATGTATACCAAAAGAAACCCGGTTTCTGAACACTTACGAAGTTTTATATTTCTTTTATAAACACCCTCTTAGAGGATGTTTGAAAAGTATTATGTTGAACATCAAAACCCTGGAAACCTAACCCCTAACCCCTTCCCTACTAGGGAAGGGGAACACACATCTTGCACCAAGGCTCAAAAGCGAGGCAGCGCGTTGCCTCGCTTTTTTTAGTCTTGCCCTTGAATGGTGCAAGATATGAGGGAACAGAAAAATAGGGGTTTCAAAGTCTGTTTCCTCCTAGGAGAGAGATAAGAAGTGAGGTTTTTAGTAAGCTTTTAGACTTTCCAAACATCCTCTTAGACAGGGATTAAAAATTCCTAGCGGATTGAGGAAGAATGAAATAATCTTAAACAATAGATAAAACATTAGATATACTCGCGTTTAAACTTAAAAAAGCTCAGTTTTATCTACATGTATTTTTCGGAAATATTACCCTTCATCTTTCTGAAAAAATTTGTTCAGAACATGGAAACAAAGTTGACTGAAAATGTAAATGAACATATAGTTAATGCTTGTTATATTTTAAATGTAAGCGATGAGTTGAACAAACAAAGAGAGTAAATCAACTATTAGCTTACAATTAATCAACTCAATTTTATTGAGGAGAAAAAATTATGTTGTCCGAAACTAAACTGTTTACCGAAGTTACATCTGAAGAATCTGCTACCGTTAGTGGTGGTTTAATGCATGGTGGTGGTGGCGGCGGACAAAATGGTACAGTCGTTAACTTTGACCTTAACGCATACTTGTTCTACGTAGGTGCTGGTGTATTATTTGGTCCAGCTGGTCTGACAGACGATGAACTACTAATTGGATATGATCGTGCAATTAGTATCGGTTAGGAGAACCTTTTTCCAGAACATTAGCCTGAAAAATTGATGTAATTATTTTCTGTTTTTCAGGCTAGGTTAGGAATACCTCAGGCTGAATTGACTCAATATAAATTAGCTAAATACTGGGGCATTCTAAGATGTTCCAGTATTTAGATTAATATCCAAAAAAACCTGAGATTACTAACAAATAAGTTCAAGGAGGGAAAATGCTCAATACTGGTAAAAATCCTCTGTTTGTAGAGGTATCCCCTGAAGAATCTGTTGTGGTTAATGGGGGTATTAGATTGGTGATTGATTCTGTGAATAGAGAAGTCCGTATTGAAAATGCAAACGGGCATGGTAATGCGGCGATTATTTATAGCGATTCCCATAATATCGGCAACAACCAACCATCGTCACCCTATAGCAACTTCAGTTTCCCGACCTCTATTTGAAAGTAGGTAATTAACAGTTAAGACTACTAATTACTTATTTATGACACTCTTGTTTAATTAAATTAATGTGCCTGGGTTGCCAGGTAGTTATCGTTGAAACCATTGAAGGAGATACCAACAATGGAGGGAAAAAAACCACTTTTTACAGACCTCACACCCGAAGAATCTGCCTCCGTTAGCGGAGGAAATATTAGTTTTAACCTGAATATGTATATGTTCATGTTGGGTGCTGGTGTTTTATTTGGCAATCCTGGGCTTACTCCCGATGAAATTCAGTTTGCCTGGGAGCAATCTTTTGTATTTAATCGTCGTCGTTCCCGCAGAAGAAGAAGGAGAAGAAACTGGTTATCATCCTGGTAATTCTTATTAGGTAAAAGGTAAAACGATACAAGCATTCTAAGGTTATGAAATATGCTTATGTTTTACAACATAGTGAAGAAGATTGCGGTGCTGCTTGTCTAGCTGCAATTGCCAAATATTATGGACGTAGTTTTACTCTGAATCACATCCGGGAAGCGGTGGGTACTGGACAGTTAGGTACTACTTTATTAGGGCTAAAACGGGGTGCAGAAAGCCTGGGGTTTAATGCCCGTCCAGTGAAAACTTCCCCAGAAATTCTCCACCGAATCAATGAAGCACCCCTACCAGCAATTATTCATTGGCATGGGAATCACTGGGTAGTTTTATATGGAAAAAAGGGGAAAAAATATGTAATTGCCGATCCAGCAGCAGGTATCCGTTATCTGTCTCAAATAGATGTAGCAGAGAATTGGGCAGATTGGTTGTTGCTGTTGTTAGAGCCAGATCCAGTGGGTTTTTTTGCCCAAGAAAATGATGAAGTTGCTGGTTTTTGGCGCTTTTTAAAGCGGGTTTGGATTTTTCGAGGGATTCTAGCCCAAGCCTTACCTTTGAACTTGATTTTGGGACTTTTGTCTCTAGCTTCTCCGTTTTTGCTACAAATCCTTACGGATGATGTGTTAGTGCGTGGGGATACAAAGCTGCTGACTACGGTAGCAATTGCTGTGGTAGTGATGCATGTTATTTCTAGTAGTCTTTCTTGGGTACAATCTAATTTAATCGCTCATTTTGCCCAGCGTTTGCAATTGGGTTTTGTGATGGAATTTGGACGGCAAATTCTGCGATTACCTTTAAGTTATTATGAAGCCCGTCGCAGTGGAGAAATTGTTAGCCGTCTGCGAGATATTAATGAGATTAATCAACTAGTTTCCCAAGTAGTTGTTGCTTTTCCCAGTAAGTTATTTATTGCTGTAGTTTCTTTTGGAATTATGGTTTTCTACAGTTGGAAATTGACTGTAGTGGCTTTATTCGTTGCTATGGCGATGAGCATATCAACAATTATATTTCAGCCGAGTTTGCAGCAAAAAACCCGTGAATTGTTAATCAAAGAGGCAGAAACTCAAGGTGTTTTAGTAGAAACTTTTAAAGGGGCACTTACTCTCAAAAGTACTACAGCAGCGCCGCAATTTTGGGATGAATTTCAAAGCCGATTTGGTCGTCTTGGTACTTTGACATTACGCACGATGCAAATTGGTATTATTAATGGGACTTTCTCTAATTTTGTTTCTGCTATTGGTAGTGTTGTTTTACTATGGTTTGGCGGTAATTTGGTAATTAATCCCGCAGAAAATTTGAGTATTGGTCAACTGTTGGCATTTAATTCTATGAATGGTAATTTCCTGGCTTTAATTGCCATGGTGATTAGTTTTGTAGATGAATTTACCCGTGCTAAAACTGCTACTCAACGGCTGACTGAGGTAATAGATTCTACCCCAGAAAATGAGGGTGATGAGAAAAAACCATTTGCTAATATTTCTGGAGATGGGGACATTGTTTGTACAAAGGTTAATTTTCATTATGCAGGTAGAGTTGATTTATTAGAAGAGTTTTCTTTAATAATTCCTGGTGGTAAAGTTGTGGCTATTATCGGGAAATCTGGTTGTGGTAAAAGCACTTTAGCAAAAATAATTGCTGGGTTATATTCTGTAGAATCTGGTAATATCCGCATTGGTATGTATAATCTCCAAGACCTTGCTTTGGATTGTTTACGTCAGCAGGTGGTTTTGGTTCCCCAAGATGCTCATTTTTGGAGTCGTTCTATTATTGAAAATTTTCATTTAGGGGCGCCTTATATTAGTTTTGAACAGATTGTTAAGGCATGTAAAATTGCTGAAGCTGATGATTTTATTAGTAAGTTACCTGATAAATATCAGACAATTTTAGGGGAATTTGGCGCCAATATATCGGGTGGACAACGTCAAAGATTAGCAATAGCAAGGGGTATTGTTACAGACCCACCAGTATTGATTTTAGATGAATCTACAGGTGGATTAGACCCAGTGAGTGAAGGGCAATTATTAGATAAATTGTTTGCAAGTAGACGCGGTAAAACTACTATTTTAATTACTCATCGTCCCCGGGTAATTAATCGAGCAGATTGGATTATCTTGTTAGAACAGGGCAAAGTAAAACTGCAAGGAACTTTAGAAGAATTACGTTCTTTTCCAGGAGAACATTTAGATTTTTTAATCCCTTGAAATTGTTTAAAGCAATGAGTAGGTAATATGAATGCTTTACACTTATAGTCAAAAACTTATTCCTTCAGTTGATAGTAATGACTTTCTTCCACCTATTAGTCCTTGGACATCTTTAGCGGGAATATTTCTGGTGGGAACGGTGGGTAGTGCGGTTACTCTTGCTTTTTGGGTTAAATACAATGTGACGGTAAAAGCCCCAGCTACTGTGCGTCCTATCGGGGAGATTCGGTTAGTACAACCGAAAATAGAAGGAAGTGTGAAAAATATTTTAGTCAAAGAAAATCAGATAGTTAAAGCAGGAGAACCGATTGCTTATTTAGATGATGAACAACTGCAAATTAAAAAAAGTCAATTACAAACAAATCTTGACCAAGGAGAGTTACAACTAATTCAATTGTATGCTCAAATTAAAAGTTTAGAGGTACAAATAATTGCCGAAAAAAGAGTCATAGAAAGGAGTATTGATGCTGCTGTAGCAGATTTAGAACGTCAGCAATGGGAATATCAAGAAAAGCTAGTTAAGACTGCTAGCGAATTGATTACAGCAGAGGCAAACTTGCAACAAACTATGATAAATTTAGAAAAAACTAAAACTGATTTGGAGTTTGCTAAATTAGACCGTGATCGCTATCAACAATTGGCTGATGTTGGGGCAATTAGTCGGCGTGATTTTGAACAAAAAAAACTCATTGTTGAACAGTCAAAATTAAGACTTAAGGCTGAACAGAAAGCAATTAATATTGCCCAAGCTAAAGTAAAAACAGCTAAAGTTGCTCTTAATCCAAGTAATGCACAAGTGGCAATTGCTCAACAACGTATTGCCCAGGAACAGGCTAGAGGTGAGGCAACTATTGCTACTTTAATGAAAGAGAAAAAAGCCTTAATTCAACGACAAGTTGAACTACAAACACAATTGAAACAATATCATAAAGAACTACAACAAGTTGATAATCAATTGCAAAGTACTATTATTCGTGCCACTAGTGATGGTATCATCCTCAAATTAAATTTACGCAACCCTGGTCAAGTAATACGTGCTAGCGAACCAATTGCGGAAATTGTACCCCAAGATGCACCATTAGTTCTTAAAGCCATGATTCCCACGTCTGAAATTCAAAAGGTAGCAGTTAATCAAAAGGTACAATTACGTGTTGATGCTTGTGCTTATCCTGATTACGGTACTCTTAATGGTGTGGTTAGTGCTATTTCTCCAGATGCTATTCAATCCCAAGGAAATAATACAGGTACACCTACTTCTAATTCTGCTGTTAGATATTTTGAAGCAACCATCAAACCCGAAAGTATTTCTTTTGGCAATCACAGTCATATCTGTTCTATTCAAGCAGGAATGAATGCCAAAGCTGACATTATTTCCAAAGAAGAAACTGCTATGCAATATATATTGAGAAAAGCAAGACTAATTACTAGTTTATGATTGGATTGTTTTTGCTCATAATTATTTTTTCAAGACTTATATTTATAGTTATAGTTTTTTCCAATTATGAAGATTGAAAACTAAGCTAAAATTCATAGATTATTTTATGATTGATTAACTAAAAATCAGTTATCTTCAAATACTCCATGCCCTACCTATGCTATATCCACATTTTACTTGTGATTGTTTATATCATGACTCTTCTTTACAGTTTTAAATATGATTATAAAATTCAACAAGCATTGCAGTGGTGGTCTGGTAGGCAGTCCATGAGATTCTTTCGGGAGGCTGAGAAAATTCGCAATGGTTTATTACAGGAATCTTTTAGTATCCGTCGTCGATTAGAATTGTTGCAATTAAACAATCAAGAGTTATCAAATAATACAATTCAAGAATTATTACAAAAGATTGATATTTGGCATCAATCCTTAGTGCAATTAAGCAATTATCTATTT
Source organism: Nostocaceae cyanobacterium (assembly GCA_030065825.1). Taxonomy (GTDB): domain Bacteria; phylum Cyanobacteriota; class Cyanobacteriia; order Cyanobacteriales; family Nostocaceae; genus JASJCY01. Next base: position 19,825 of record JASJCY010000107.1, read on the forward strand.
CCAGATAGTCTTGAACATAATTTACCTTTGGCAATTCAGTTACTATTAGAACAGTGGTTAATATCCCATAGTCATCTATACTTAAATCTGAATATTCCAACATATTGGCGACAGGAAGCAGCCGAACGTAGTCTGATAGTTCTAATTGCTTTAGATGAGTTACTGAGAATAACTTTGCCTGAAGCTGTTATACCAATATTTATATATCTGACTTTAAAATTATCCGAAAATATCGGTCAGATGATAGTGGAAATTAATTATCCAAATGTATCTACATTGATATTTTATTCTCATGCTAGAGAGTTATTGTATTTGAGTGCAAGTTTTAGCTTTTTAACTTCGGGAAGATGTTTTTTACGTAGGAATAATCTCACTCTAACTTGTAATTTTTTTTGGTAATCCCGGTTTCTTTACTTTTATTGAAAATGGTACAAGATGTAAGTGCCCAAGGGGCACGATTACACTCCCGGAACGAATAAAAGAAACACAACATCCTCTTTCCCTATTCCCTATTCCCTATTCCCTGTTAAGAGTGTTTCTGAGGAGATATTAAGGGTTTCAATCTTTAATTTTTAAGTTTAACTTTACTGAATTTCCGGTTATTGTGATTTATACCTGTAAATTAATAAAGGGGGAATAATTACCCACTCTATTGTAGGGGGTAGATATGAAGCAAGCTGTATTAGACAAAGCGTTGCTAAAAATTCTAGTCATCGACGACCATGAAGCGGTTTTAAGTGGAACCATTGATATCTTACGACAAAAATACCCAGATACAGAATTTATAACTGCTATAACCGCAAAGAATGCTCTTCATCGAATTTCGGTTTTGCAGCCTGATTTGGTAATTATGGATCTTTCTCTACCAGAAAAACTTGGGATGACAGCACGTCCTGAGACAGGTATCCAACTTCTGAGACATTTGATGAACAGTTATCATAATCTGAATATAGTTGTGCAAACAGCTCATGTCAGAACATTGGTGCGGCTTCGACCTGAAATTGATACTCATAAAGGTGGTTTTACAATTGCAGATAAAAGCCTTACTAGCCAGGAAATGTTAACAAGAGTTGATTGGGCATTACAAGGATTAACCCATACTAAAGATATTAAAGGAATCTATTCTGGATTAGAGGTCAAACCAGAGTGGCTAAAAGTCTTAACACTGGCTTTTGAGGAAGGATTGCAAGATAAAGCAATTGCTGAACGTATGTGTGTATCCGAACGGATGGTACGTCATTATTGGAGTAAATTACAAGACGCTTTACATGTTTATCCAGAAGAGGGTAAAAATATCCGCATTCAAACAGAAATGCAAGCTAGAAAATTAGGATTAATTGATTAGTTATTGGGAATAGGGAATAGGGAATAGGGAATAGGGAAAAAGGAATAGAGGAAAGAGAGTGCATCAGCACAAACATCCTCTTAGTAATAGGGGAAAGCCTATGCACCCAGAATTTTGGCAAAAAATTAAAGAAGAAATAGCCGTTTTGCGTGTAGGTATATTACCAGGAATGACAGTAATTATCCTGGTAATTATCGCTCGTTTAATGGGTTCGATGCAATCTTTAGAATGGTTAGCTTTTGATACTTTTCTGCGTCTACGTCCCACAGAACCGATTGATGAACGAATTTTGATTGTGGGGATTAATGAAGAGGATATTCGTAGTATTCAAAAATATCCCATACCAGATAAAGAAATTGCGACATTATTGTTAAAGTTAAAAAAATATAATCCGAGAGTCATTGGTCTTGATATTTATAGAGATTTACCTATTGAACCTGGTCATAGTCAACTAGTGAATGCTTTTCAAAATATCAAAAATGTGATTGCCATTGAAAAAGTATTACCAGAAGAAATTTTTCCACCATCAACTTTACCACCTCAACAAATTGGTTTTGCAGATCAAATTACAGATTTGGATGGTAAATTAAGACGCAGTTTGCTGGGAATATCAACAGATGATGGATATAAATATTCTTTATCTTTTCGCTTAGCACAAGCATATTTAGCTCATGAAGGCATTACTTTAGAAAATGGTATTCGCAACCGGAATGTTATAGCTTTTGGTAACACTAAACTACCCCGGTTTTTGCCTAATTCTGGGGGATATGTGGACAGTGATGCAGCTGGTGTTCAGGTATTATTGAATTTTCGTAATCGACGCAAAGCATTTAGAACTATTTGCTTTAGTGATATTAAAAAAGGTAATTTTCAGCCAGAATGGATACGGGATCGCATTGTAATTATTGGTCTAACTGCTCCCAGTCAGAAAGATTTTATTACTACTGTTGCCATTAAATCTAGTAAACCTGCAACTAGACAAGTTTATGGAGTAGAAATTAAAGCCCATAATATTTCTCAAATTCTCAGTGCAGTATTGAATTCTAGACCATTATTAAAGACTTGGGCAGATATATGGGAATATGTGTGGATATTAGGATGTGGTATTTTGGGAATTGTTTTTGCCAGACTAACTGCGCATCCATTAAGGAATCTTATAGCTGTTGGAATTGCTAACATTAACCTAATACTATTGAGTTATTTACTTCTGCTTTGGGGAGGATGGTGGATTCCAGTGGCACCAGCAATGTTGGTGTTGATGATTAATGGTATAGGAATCACGGCTTTATATGAATACGAACATGCTGTAAAATTAACAAGTGAAGCTCGTCAGCGTATAATTGAACGCACCTTTGAAACTATTCATAACGGACCTCTACAAACCCTCTCAAAAGCCTTAAAACAAATTCAAACACCCGATATTTCAGCAGATAAATTAATTCCCAAAATTGCTAAAGACCTGGAAAAATTAAATTCTGAATTACGGGATATTTATGATTTTTTACATCAAGAAAGCCTGAATCAAGATACAAGTCTCTATTTAGGAAATGGCTTAGTACTAAATTTGTTAGACCCAATTAATGAACTTCTATATCAAGTTTATAGCAATACTTTAGAGCGAGATTTTCCCTATTTTGATGGCATTACAATTCAAATTCGTTCCTTTGAACCTATAGACGAAACTTGCTTAAATATTGATAAAAAACAAGGAATTTGCAGATTTTTAGAAGAGGCTTTATGTAATGTCGGCAAACACGCTGAGGGAGTAACCCGTTTGGAAGTTACTTGCACCCAAAATCAAGACCGTTGCATCCTGAGAGTTGTGGATAATGGCATAGGTTTAAACTCATCTAGAGAAGGTCGAGGAACCCAACAATCTAAAAATTTAGCTCGAAAACTCAGAGGAAAATTTACCCGTGTATCTCTTTCTCCTAGAGGTACTCTTTGCGAGTTATCTTGGTCTGTAAAAAAATTTGGTTGGTGAACATTCATAAGTAATATAGCTTTTCTCAGTCTGGTGAAGTACAGATGAAATTACTAAAATTATTGTGGGGTAGAGAGCAGCGCGTTGCGGAGCCAGTCACGTGCGCGGGTTAAGAGCGTTGAGTGAACTGGCGTTGGGGTACTCT
>JASJCY010000108.1 GCA_030065825.1 Nostocaceae cyanobacterium
AATATAGCTTTTCTCAGTCTGGTGAAGTACAGATGAAATTACTAAAATTATTGTGGGGTAGAGAGCAGCGCGTTGCGGAGCCAGTCACGTGCGCGGGTTAAGAGCGTTGAGTGAACTGGCGTTGGGGTACTCTTACGTAGACGCGGAGCGGCTTCTTTTGAGAGTGAAGCCTCCCGACCGTCGTCTACCCCCCGTTGTAGCGACTGCGGGGCATCCTTGCCTGCCCTTTTGTACTTCAGCAGATTAGGAAGCGCTATAATCTTATTTAGTAGTTTTAGTTGATGAGTTTTAGCTTCATTTTTTTTGTCATGATGTCATGACATTTTTTGTTCATAGTCGTTTTGCTTTCTAATAATATTTTATCCTAAAACAAAGGTTTGTCAAGCCCAAAAGCATTGATTTTCCGTAGCAAAATTTGAGATAAATTATCAATAAAGCAGTATCTTGCTATACAAAACATTAGGGAAGGATGTTTTTTGGCGATTTTGCAAAAGTTCACATTTTGCTTGTTGAATGATCCTCCCAAAGGGATGTGCTGAAAACCCCAATTCATATTTAAAATAAACAAGAACAAGATAGCTAATTGCCAACGTGTCTGACTCTGTGCCATTACGGGAACAATATATTGCCTTAATCGACGAAATTGTCGTCACTACCCTCCAGGGCAAAATTAGCTCCACCGAGCAGGTGTATCAAATTTTGCTGGAAGGGGTAACTGCGGGAACGGGGGAAGTGTTTGAACTGGCGTTGAGCGATCGCCTGACTTCCACCCAGGAGCAAGTAGACAGGGAAACCGACTCACTCAAGCAGGCAAAGGCAACTCGCACCCTGAGAGCCATAAAAACTATTCAAACCCAATGGCAACGAGCTCAACAACAACATAAAGCCACAGAAGCCATTGCCACCGCAGTTAAAGAAATTACCATAGCCCCCACAGGGGAACGTCTCCCCACATTTTTGCGGGTTACCGATCCGAATCAAAAGCAGCCCCTGAATTTACAACAACTGCAACAGGTGTCAAAATCTTTACAACAATTTGCCCAAGCAGATGTAGATTTTCAGCAGATATCTGAAGGTATTAGCCGGGGAGTTGCTACTTGGGGAGGATTGCAAGAGTATCTGATAAGCTGGATGTATGAGCAGAGGGAAACCGTGGGATTTGGCGGTGTACCTGGTGAAACTGGTCCTTGGGCATTGTGGGCAAAGAAAGTTAACAGTCCCTTACCCCAGGCACTATTTCACAGTTTTGCCATGGAAGAGTCGGCAATTGAATTTGTCCAAAGACAGCGCAGTATCAGTCTTAGTGATTGGATCGAATTAACCCTAGTTCTACAATACCTGCAAAGGGGCTTAGTCAATTGGTTTGACAAACAACCCTATAACGTCCAAGCAGGTTCCAAATTATCGATTTCTACCTTTTTGACCTTTGCAGTGATTTGGAGTCAGTTAGCAAATGGTTTCGGGATAGATACAATCTACGGTAATGCCTGCTCCCAGGTGATGTTACAAATCTTGCGTAATTTCGCGCCAAGACAGTATTTTCCCTTGTATGGTGGAATTTTTGCTTCCTTTTCTGGGAGTTATTTACGAGATGCGTTGAATTACTTAGATGAACCACTACGTCGCGTGGAGGGAACACAAGAAAAGGCACGAATATTGACACTTTTGGGCTATTCTCAGCGGGCTTTGGGAGATTATGCACGTTCCTTAGAATTCCACCAACAGGCATTAGAAATAGCCAGAAATGCAGGCGATCGCCCTTGTGAAATTGCCAATCTTAACCATCTTAGCCGTACCTGTGTTGCGCAACAAAATTATGGGACAGCTATTGACCACAGTCAACGGGCATTAATTTTAAGCAGACAAGCTGGGGATAAAACCGGAGAAGCTTATGCACTGGTAAATCTGGGTTACAGCGAAGTGATGCAGGCACAGCAGCAAGAACAGCGCGAACCAGAAACCTATGAAATGGCGATTAATTATTTAAAACAAGGGTTAAGGTTATCAGAACAGTTGGGGGATGTACAGAGTAAAGCTTTATGTTTGAGTAGTTTAGGTATTGCTTATCAAGTAATTGGGGAATCTTTGAATTCTGTTAAATATTTAGAAGATGGTTTTAAGACTGCTCAAATTTCCGGTGACTTGTATTTACAAGGGTTGAATTTAGCAAATTTAGCGCAGACAAATTACAGTTTAGCAAACTTTTCTCGGGCGATTTATACAGGTTGTTTGGGAATGTATTTGTTAAATCAAATTGCTTCCGGTGAGTGGCGCAAACCCGCGAAATTGCTGACTATTTTGCAAAGACAAATGAGTGGAGAAGCTTTTCAGGAAGTATTAGCAGAACACCGTCAAAAGATTATTTCAATTATTGGTGTGGATGGTTATGATTATATTCCCCAGTTGTTAGAAGAATATAACGGAGAAACGTAGGAAATTACTCTCTTTGACATCTCCCCTATTAAACTACTTTGTGATGGGGTATTCTTGTTTCTTAAAAACTGCACTATTCTCAAGAAGAGCCAGAGGTGCCTATCTTCTGGTTACCAGCGTCACGCTGGTAACTATGGTTTGGAGGCTCTGTCTCCTGGTTATCCTTTTTGGAAGTGCAAGTTGTTAGTTGTTAGTTATACCCAATACTACTCGGTTAAGCTCTTATTTTTCCCCACTTCCCCCGCACTTTTAACCGAGCAGTATTGAAAATATCCTGTATTTTCTACAATTGTTCTGCTATTTTTTTGGCAATAGTATCCACAATGTCTTTTAAGGTTGGTAGGTTCCCAAAATTAACATAGCCCTTATTGAGAAGGTACAAGATGTGAGTTAGTGGACATTTTGACCGAAAATAATGGGATAACAGGCTCCTCGTCCTTCCAGGAAGACTTTTTGATAAAATGTAATAGTTGGTCAACTCCAGCCCGTGTTCGTGGGAAGCGGGTAATTCCTGAAAACAGGTAAAACAACCACGTAAAGCAGAGAGTTGCAACACAGGAGCGAACGACCTGAATAAAAACGCATGGACTCTAGTCGAGTACCGAAAACCAGCAAACTTGAATATATACATAAATGCTGTATCCGGGGGCACCGGAGAACAGGGTAAAACTACGTTTGGGGAGATAATCCCGCTGGGTCTGGATTGCTTCAGCTTGCTTGTGCGCAGTTTTTCTGCGGGAAGTCGGTAAGAAGGATCGACGGCGTCCGCTCTAGATTTAAGGAGTGTCAATGAACCAAGAATCCTCGTCCTTATAGGACGATGGAGTGTCAAAAGTAAGTATACAGGCACAATAAAACTAATGTATGTTTAGTTTTGTAAAAACTGTGGAATAACCTATTTCTAGTACAGTAAAGATAATTAGCAGCCAGTGGAATCTTCCCCATGCTAAACCCTACCATCGTTATCCCCCAAGCCTTCAAAGTCACTCAGGAGCAATTTCAACAAATTGCCACACTCAACCGTGACTTAAGACTAGAAAGAACCGCCACTGGAGAGTTAATAGTTATGCCACCTACAGGGAGTGATACGGGGAACCGCAACCTAGACATCGAAGGACAACTTTGGTTGTGGAATCGTCAAACAAAGCTAGGTAAGGCATTTAATTCTTCTACGGGATTTCACTTGCCTAATGGTGCTAACCGTTCTCCGGATGCATCGTGGGTGAAGTTAAAACGTTGGCAAGTACTCACTCCTGAAGAAAGAACGGGTTTTGCTCCCATCTGTCCAGATTTTGTTGTGGAACTGCGATCGCCCTCTGACAAACTCGATACCTTACGGGCAAAGATGCGGGAATACATGGAAAACGGAACTATTTTGGGGTGGTTAATTGACTATCAAAACCGCAAAGTGGAGATATATAGGCAAGGTCAAGATGTGGAAGTATTAGATAATCCCACCACTTTATCGGGGGAAGATGTTTTACCAGGATTTGTATTAGATTTAACAGAGGTTTGGCAGTGAGCTATAAAATTTTTGTGGGTTGGGCATCTTGCTCAACCCACCAGCTGCAAAGTAGATGAGCAATAGCTGACAAGCTGGTAATGTGCGTTAGGAATGTCCCAGGGACAGGCAAGATGCCCATCCCACGCACCCTACTCAATTAAAAGGTTTTGATCGCCGAGATACTTGCGAAATCCCCTAGTTGATTGCCGTCAGTGATTCCTGAACTTGCAGATGCTGAAACAGATACCATATCATCAGTTTGAGTTATACTAACTGAACCGACGTTATCTCCAGTTCCCAAGCTGAAAGAGTCGTTAATGACATTGGATTCCACAGGTGCAATGGATTCCACTGCCGTCAGGCTCAACAGAGTTGGATCTATTGTTACAGTTGGATATAATGGGCTAGTGGAATCAGATAAAATGACCTCGCTCTTGAGTTCCAGACTGTCTAAATCGTGTACTGTGACTCGTTCGTTGGAAATCGCATACAAATCGTTGCCGATTCGCAGACTGCGTCGAATCCGTCCCCCTTCGTGTATGATATCTCCTTTGGTACTAAAACCCGACTGGGCATCGACATCGAACACCCGCAGCCCTTTTCCGCTAGTACCTTGGAAGGGAATAGCCAGAGTTTCATACTCAGGGAAATAACTGACTGCCTGCTGATCGAATCGAGCTTCTGAGGAACTGTATCTACCCTCAAACACGAAACTATCTACCTCTTGCGGATTCTTTAAATCGGTTACGTCAAAGAGAGTGACTTTTAAGTCATTCCCCTCGCTACCAATGCCTAACACCTGGGTATTGTCTTGATTCTCAATCACCTGGAGGTAATTGGAAAAACCAGGAAGTTCCAATTCGCCAACTAATTTGGGATTGGTAGGTTCACTTAAATCGAAGGTAAAAAATGGGTCTTTCTCGACAAAGGTGACCATAAAGCCTTTGTCACCCTCGAAACGAGCCGAATACATTCTTTCACCAGGGGCTATACCCTCAACGCTACCGACTATCTCTAAGTTTTGCCCTTGTTGTTCTAAAACGTACAGGTGATTTTCAGAACTATTATTAAAGCCAGTGCTGGTAGCGACTCGTAAAAAGCCTTGTTCTTCATCTACTGAAAATTGGTTAAGTACTCGACCGGGTGCTTCCCCTATGGCAGCTAAATCCAATGTGTCAAGATTGACCTTTAAGATGTCTGTATTAGCTGCATCTGGTTCCAGCAAGTAGAGATTATCGAGGGATGCATAAACCTCCCTAGCACCGCTAGTAAAAATGCCAGTGGATGATTGGATTCCTGCTTGGGTATCATCTACATCGAACACAGAGACAGAGGTCAACTGCACAGGCTTGTCTTCCAGGGGCTTGTAGATGTTCTCGGCTTCGTTTAACAATCCTGACTGTAGGATCTGACCTTGGCTATCAACGGTAGTAAAGTTCGGTAAACCTTCTTCCAGAACTTGACCTTCTAATCTGGCTAGGTATTCTTCTTCGGTTTCGTAACGTTGTTCCCAAATAGGAAAATCTATTATGATATCCTCTATAACGAAATCTTTGAGCAAAGACTCATCAATAACCTTGGAAGTATCAAGAGTAATATCCTGGGAAATGTCTACAATTTCCTTGGAAGTATCTACAGGATCTGAGGTAGTTGCAGGTTCCTGTTCCTTAAATATTAGTCGCGGTTGAGGTAATCCAAAAGCAGCTTGAGTAACTACATATACCTGGTCACCCACTGCACGGGATGAGAGTAAATATCCATCTAGTTCTGACTTTTCTTCTAATACCACGGATGTGGGGTCAGACACATCGAATACACTGACGTTGACCGTGGGGTTAAATGATGTGGGATTGTAGTTGATAAACGAGGTAGACCAAAACTGCCAAGGTGAGGCAGTGGAAATTACAGTTAACTTATCTTGATAAAGATAAGCCCCCTGGATATTGCCTAGATCCTTTAAATCTGTTTCCGAAGCAATGCTAAGTTGTTCTGGATTACGGGCATCAACAATCGTTAAATCCCCACCAGTTACTTGGTAAATAAAGTCACCATTGGTTTCGACTAGATCAGACTCATCCACTCCCTCCTCTTGGGTGTTGGTTTCAGAGAAGTCACCGGTAGCGCTAAAACTCAATGAGTCGGTAGTAGCTAGATTCCCTGAAATATCTACTGCAAAATCATAATCATAATAGGGATATATCCCAAAAGAAAACTCTTTACCGAACAAATTCGAGTACTTCTTGAGGGCATCATCGACCAAGTACTGTTCTAATTCCCCCTCAGAATTGAATCGTGAGAAGGTTGGTGATGGTTCATTTTGGGGAATTATTGGGGTTTCTACCACAATATCTTCCGTTGGTGATGGTTCATTTTCAGGAATTACTGGCGTTTCTACCACAATATCCCCATTACCAGAATCTTCAGTAGGGTTTTGGCTGACTTCTCTATAAAGCCCCGCATCGATGGTGTCGTTGAATTCATCGTTACGCAACCAGAATAAATCGCTAATTGGTCCATCACTATCAATAGCTGAGTTATTCCCTACCTGTCGTGGACTGAACTTGTACACCCCATCATCCGGGTTGTCGAACATCACCTTGTAACGACCTAGTCCGAGATCGTCGAAGGTATATATGCCCTCTGCGTCTGTGGTAGTGGTGGCTAGGATATTGTCACGACGATCTAACAATTTCACCGTCACACCTTGAATGCCTAATTCCCCCGCATCTTGGATGCCGTCAGCATTTAGGTCTTCAAATACCAAACTGTTTATCTTTGCCATTTTTTTCTCCAATTGTTAAATAGAATTGAGAGATTTATCAAAGTTAATTGAGATAATTTATGATGCCAAATTGGCATCATAAGCTTGATAAAAAATTATTCTTATAATAATATAAAAATCTCTTAAAGTATCGCCAAGTTGGCATAATAATTAGTAACATAAAATATCATTACATATCAAAAAAATGTAGTAAATAGTAGATATAAGATAGGTTATTCCTGTGTCGCTAGAAGATTACCGAATTAAGTGAGACGGTTAAGAATGGGAAGAGGGGAAGAAATTTTTATAGGTAATCTTAGAATACCGAAGGCAGTAAAAGCAATATACCTCTTGCAAAAGTGCCTTTTACAAGAGTAAGGTAACAGGCAACAGGCAACAGGCAACAGGCAACAGGCAACAGGCAACAGGCAACAGATTATATAAGGTACTCTTCGGTGTTCCCCCTGAAGAGTTCCCGACCTCACGCAAGAAGTCTAATATTTCCTTGGCTTAGCCTTCTGTGTAAACAGAGAAATCGTTAGATGATGGCACGAATTACACACCAAATGCTTCAGAGGAACCGTCAAGGGTGTGATTGCATTTGGTATTAAATGAGAAACTGTAGGGGCGGGGTTTCCCCGCCCTGGGGTTCCCCGCCCTGGGGTGTCTTTGCCCTGGGGTGTCTTTGCCCTGGGGTGTCTTTACCCTGGGGTGTCTTTACCCTGGGATTTCCCGTCACACTAGAATTCTTTAACCTTCTGCGGGTTTAAATTCCATCGCTACACCATTCATACAGTACCGTTGTCCAGTGGGCTTAGGACCATCGTTAAATACATGTCCCAAATGCCCCCCACAACGGCTACAATGTACTTCAATCCTAGTCATAAATAGGGACTTATCTACAGATGTGGCGATCGCCCCTTCTATAGGTGCATAAAAACTGGGCCAGCCAGTACCGCTGTTAAACTTGGTTTCCGATGTAAACAATGGTTGTCCGCATCCAGCACATACGTAAGTACCGGATTCATAGTTTTTATCTAAAGGGCTAGTACCAGCACGTTCTGTGCCATGTTTGCGCAACACCCGGAACTGTTCTGGGTTCAGTATATTTTTCCACTCATCTTCTGTTTTAGTAATTGCAAACTCATTATTTGAAGTCGCAGCCATAATTTCTAATCTCCTAGCTAAATAGTTGGATAACCATGCAACACCAAAGATTGCTGTACCCGCTTCCAAAAGTTGCCTTCTTTTCATCATCTATCATTGAGTAACGAATGCCAAAATCCATCAACTGGTTAAATAAAAGTTGACATTATCAGCGTTTATGTGCTTTGGTGTTAGCGTTCCCATTCCCGTCAATACTAAGTATATTAACGTTTTAGCCTATTTTGATATAAGAAATGTCAGTAGATAAGCAAATAGCCGTAGAATTCCGTGATGTTACCCTTAGGGTTAATAATCGCCCCTTAGTATCAAATTTAAATTTCACCATTCGTCAGGGAGAAGTGCTAATATTACTAGGTCGCAGTGGTAGCGGAAAAACCACGACGATGAAATTAATCAACCATCTGTTTACACCAAGCCAAGGAGAAGTGTTATTTGATGGTACTCCTACAACTGAGTGGGATGAAATTAAGCTGCGACGCAAGATTGGTTATGTAATACAAGAAATTGGTTTATTTCCCCATTTTACCGTTGAACGCAACGTGGGTTTAGTCCCCGCTTTGGAAGGTTGGAGGACAAAACAAATAAGAAGCCGAGTTTACGAACTGTTGCATCTGGTCAGTTTAGATCCAGCACAATTTGCAGGACGCTATCCCCATGAACTATCTGGGGGACAAAGACAACGAGTGGGTGTAGCTAGGGCTTTAGCCGCAGATCCTCCTGTGTTATTGATGGATGAACCTTTTGGGGCACTCGATCCCATTACTCGTTTAGAACTACAAACAGAGTTAAAACGCTTGCAGCAGGAATTACAGAAGACAGTAGTTTTTGTCACCCACGATATTCAAGAAGCCTTTGTTTTAGCATCCCGAATTGGGTTAATGTACAGGGGTGAAATGGTATTTTTGGGTACTCCTGAGCAATTCTTAGAATCTCCACACCCAGAAGCGAGGGCGTTTATGGAATGTATTAAACCTGTCATATGAATTTAAGTGATTTTTTCTTAATTAAATATGGTCCGGAAATCCTAGAACGGACATTAGAACATTTACTATTAGTAGTAATTTCCATTACAATTGCTGTTCTCATGGGCATTCCCCTAGGGATTATGATTACCCGTCGTCACGATTTGCGTCAACCAGTGTTGGGTATTGCTAATGTGATGCAAACTATTCCCAGTTTAGCATTATTTGGCTTGTTAATTCCTGTACCCATTATCGGCGGTATTGGTGCGGTTCCAGCAATTGTTGCTTTAACTTTATATTCCCTGTTACCGATAATTCGTAATACTTACACAGGAATTACTGGGGTTGTTCCCTCCATTAAAGAAGCTGGAAGAGGTATGGGAATGACGGACACAGAGTTATTGTTACAGGTAGAAATTCCCTTGGCTATGGGAGTCATTCTGGCGGGGGTAAGGGTAGCAACGGTAATCTCCATTGGAATTGCAACTATCGCTGCTGCTATTGGTGCTGGTGGTTTAGGAGTGTTTATTTTCCGGGGAATCTCCGTAGTCAATAATCAATTGATTTTGGCGGGTGCAGTTCCCGCAGCCTTAATTGCATTAATTGCTGATTTAGGAATTGGTACTTTAGAACGTCATTTAATGAAAGGAAAATCCGCTAAGACTAGTCATTGATAATGGTGAATTTTTCTGATTAATATATGTTTAAATTGCCGATTTGGAAAAAATTGGGTTTAGTCAGATTTGAGATGAAAAAAATATTTTTTTGTTTGTTTTTATCCCTGACTGTAGCTATTAGCTGCGTCAGTTGTAAATCGAATCCTGGTGTTAGTGGCGGTGATATTATCATTGCTTCCAAGAACTTTACCGAACAAGATATTTTAGGAGAATTATTTGCACAACAAATAGAAGCTACCACAAATTTAAAAGTAGACCGTCGTCCGCGATTGGGTGGTTCTTTTGTCTGTCATAATGCCATCACTGCTGGTAAAATTGATGCCTATATTGAGTATACAGGCACAGCTTATAATGCTATTTTGCAGCAAAAAGTAATTAATAATCCCCAGGAAGTTTATCGACGTGTTAAACAAACTTACGCCCAAGAATTTAACTTAGCAGTAATGCAATCTTTAGGGTTTGAAAATACCTACGCCATAATTGTTCGTGGTGAAGTCGCCAAACGTTATAACCTCAAAAGTATTGCTGACGCAGCGAAATATACACCACAATGGCGTGCTGGTTTCGGCTACGAATTTATGGAAAGGGAAGATGGTTTTCCGGGATTAGCTAAAACCTACGATTTACGCTTTGGTAAATCCCCCAAAATCATGGATACTGGATTATTATACCGGGCATTACTTCAGAAGCAAGTTGATATAGTAGCGGCTAATTCTACCGATGGACAAATTGCCCGTTTGGGTTTGGTGGTATTAGAAGATAATAAACAGTATTTCCCACCCTATGAAGCAGTACCAGTAATTCGTCAGGAAACCTTGCAAAAATATCCCCAAATCAAAAAAGCTGTATCCCAACTCTCTGGAACAATTACCGCAGATGAAATCCAGCAACTAAACTATTTAGTGGAAGGTGAATTACGTAAAGTTAAAAATGTTGTACAAGAATTTAGACAAAAGAAAGGTTTGTAGTTAGCAATTTTTAAATTGTTGATGGTGCGTTGCACTACGCGACAAGACACCCTACATTGAAACTTCTTAACACACATTTTGCATCAGGGTCAGAAACCGGGTTTATTGCAAATATTGAGTTGCCAAAACCCTAATTTTTCGTTGATAAACCCCGGCAGTCGCTATAACGGGGGGAACCCCCGCAACGCGCTGCCTCGCTTTCTCCGTGCTTGTTGAAAATGATGCAAGATATGACTTAAAATAGCTTGAAACATTAGCAGCGACTGACTTATCAAACTAATCTTAGTTTTACTTGTACACTATTTCTAACAATATTCTCCAATGGGTCATGAATAAATATTTCGGCGTTGCTGATTTGAAGTATGAAATTGGTTTTTTGGCTATCAAAAACTCTTGTAGAGACGCGAAATTTCGCGTCTCTACATCTCGGCGAAATTTCGCGTCTGGAACATCTCGATTCATACCGCGATTCAGCAACGCCAATATTTCTATACCTCTATAACTCTTATACACTATAATTATTAGTACTCGTTACTGATAATTGCAATTTTATCTAGCATTTCACCATGCAAAATATTAAATTGTCTCCTTTAAAAACATTGACAAAATCAGTCTTTTGGAGTTTATTACTTACAAGTAGTAATGCATTTGCCCAAACTGTAACGATATCTCCCAGTTTAATTCCTTTTAACTCAGACCCAGGAGAAAAATTATTAGTTGAAAGTAAATCAAGAGAAGACTTTTTCCCCTTAACTATGCATTTTGTCACCCAAGATAATCTAGCATATTGTGGAGTTGCTACCATGGTTATGGTGTTAAATGCCTTAAAAATTCCTGCACCAGAAACCCCCAAGTATAGACAGTATCGCATCTTTACCCAAGACAATTTATTTAACAATCAAGCAACCCAAAAAGTGTTAAGACCTGAAGTAGTTTCACGTCGGGGTATGACCCTAGAACAATTGGGGGCATTATTTGCCAGCTATGATGTTGATACTAAAGTTTATCATGCAGAAAATACATCCTTAAAAGAGTTTCGCAAATTGGCAGCATCAAACCTCAAACAGCCTGGTAATTTTGTTGTTGTCAACTATTTACGCAAAGAAATAGGTCAAAATAGAGGTGGTCATATTTCACCTTTAGCTGCCTATAATGAAAAAACAGATAGATTTTTGATTTTGGATGTTTCTCGTTATAAATATCCACCAGTGTGGGTAAAAGCAGCAGATTTGTGGAAGGCAATGAACACTATTGATTCAGATTCTCGTAAAACACGAGGATTTGTATTTGTTAGCCGCAAATAGAGGTAGAGGGAGATGGGGAAATAGGGGAAGTAGGGGGAGATGGGGAAGATGGGGAACAATAATAACTCCTAATCCCTAATCCCTAATCCTTAATTTCTAATTTCTAATCCCTCACTCATAACGTCTAACTTGAGCAAAATCACCAATAAACTCATTTGCCCGGGCACTAGGAACCAAAGTCCAACCTGCTTTTAACAGCTTTTGGTAAGTTGCATAGCCTTTAGAACCCCCTGGTATATCGTAATCTGGGACTTTGTATTGTGGACAAGCTGTGTAAGGACGCCAAGGCTCATTTGGTGCTATCTGTAAATGCAAAATTTTCTCTTCATCACTACCCGATTTTGATAACCAGCACATTCTTTTTTGCATAGCAAGCTCCTTTGATTCTGCTTTAATGCATAATGGCACACTTTTGTCAAGATTACCTCACCCTTTAAGGGTAATTTTCTATCATCCATAAAAGAATGGGACAGTCCTTCAATCAGAAACAACTATAAATCAGGCTAGACTTAGGGTTCTGACTTGAGATGATTTAACTGACTAATCATGACATCGGTGTGTATACCCTTGAGTGAGTCAATAGATAAACACGGATCAGTATTTGTGTTTATCCGATGTTACTCCCTGTTTACAAAAGTTTGTGTATGAATAGCTACTGTTTACTTAACAGTTGTGTATTAAATCGATGGGCTATATAAGCGATCGCCAATGACAGAGCGAATTTCCCCGACTACCTGGGAGTATAGAGAATCGGACAAAACCGGTGCTGAATTTTCGGTGCTAATAGGTTGTGCTAAATCAATCCATGACTTACAGCCACCGTATTTAGGGTTATAGGGGATTTCCTGCTGTTGGGGTAACTTATAAGTCCGTAGCAGGAGAACATATAATGGCTGATAGGGTTTCCATTTGAGGCGATCGCTAATAAAATTCTCACTCCAAATATGGAAGGGTAGCAAAGCACCGACAACAGATTCGTCACTAACTGGCAAAATATCTGTAATTTCTGCCCAGCTACTAATAGGAACTGTTTCTGGATGCCAGCCTGAAGTTACAGGATATACAAAATTTCTATATTCTGGTTTCAGGAGAAAAGGCTGTTGATGTTCGTAAGTCGGGTAAAGCAAAACCTGCTGGTGAGCAACCTGGAAACGTCCATGATGCTCGTGGATACCCCCTTTACGGAGTACCATAATTGTTTTGCCATCTTCCAAGGCATTAATGGCTACTGCCCATTCTTTAAGTGCGTGAATAGTCATAGTTGATGGTTCCATAAGCACTTACTTTAACTTCTGATTTAATTTGACGCCAAGATGGATAAAGGGTAGAGGTAAAAGAAACAGGAATTGCTAGAATCTTCACTGACTGCCAATCTAAAATCAAAAATCCCAAATCCTATAAGCAAAAATTATGGAAAAGCGACCCTTAGGAACATCTGATGTACAAATTACACCAATCCTCATGGGAACATGGCAAGCTGGTAAAAGAGGGTGGGTAGGAATTGAAGATGCTGACACCATCAAAACCATACGCGCAGCCTTTGAAGCTGGAATCACCACCATAGATACTGCTGAAGTCTATGGAGACGGATACTCAGAGCAAATTGTGGCTGTGGCTTTATCGGATGTCCGCGACAAGGTAGAATATGCGACTAAGGTTTTTGCCAATCATTTGAAATACGATTTGGTAATAGAGGCTTGCGATCGCTCACTCAAAAACCTCAAAACTGATTATATCGACCTTTACCAAATACATTGGCCCTCTGGTTCTTTTAACAGTGAGATAGTCCCCATAGAAGATACTATGAGCGCTCTCAATCACCTCAAAGAGCAAGGTAAAATTCGGGCAATAGGGGTTTCTAACTTTTCTCGCTCTCAACTGGAATCAGCAGCAAAATATGGGCGTATTGATAGCTTGCAACCACCCTATTCTCTCTTCTGGCGGCAAGTAGAACAAGATGCTATGCCCTATTGTGTGGAAAATAATATTTCCATCATTGCCTATTCTTCCTTAGCCCAAGGACTGCTCACAGGTAAATTTGCACGGGATCATAAATTCGATCCCAAGGATAATCGTTCCCAAAATAAACTGTTTCAGGGAGAAAATATGGAACGTGCCCAACAGGCGTTAGAAAAATTACGCCCAATTGCCCAACGCCATAACTGTACTCTAGCTCAATTAGCACTGGCGTGGTTAATTGCTCAACCCCAAACCAATGCGATCGTTGGCGCACGTCGTCCAGAACAAGCCACAGCTAACGCCCAAGCTGCTTCCGTGCAGTTCTCGGCGGCTGAGTTGCAAGAAATTGATGCTATTGGCAGAATCGTCACCGATCCTCTAGGCAATAACCCCTTAATGTGGGATTGGAATTCTTGAAGGAGTTTGTAGGGGCGCAATGCTTGCGCCCACCAAATGCACAGTTTGTAGGGGCGCAATGCTTGCGCCCAAAAGTTAGAAGTTATACCAAATCAAAAAATGTTTGCAACAGATCCAATTGTAGGGGCGCGGTTTCCGCGCCCCTACAGACCAACCATGTGTCGCATTCTTTTTTCAAATTGGTATTAGAAACCGCGCCCCTACAAACCAACCATGTGTCGCATTCTTGTTTCAAATTGGTATTAGAAGTTAGAAGTTAGGAGTTAGGAGTTATTAACTGATCACTCATAAATCATATATATTTCATAATCTATCGATTATATTGAGAACTGTAAATACTCGTAAACTTAGGTAAAAAAGGGGTTGCAGCAGCGAATATAGGTGATACATTAATAATCAAGACATCAAGCAAGACACAACCAAATACAAAAGGGTAAATGATCCGATGTCTTCTGTCATTAACCCAAGCAAATTCCAGCATAACGATATAAAGTGGCGTATTTCCCAAATTAAGGGAAGCCAAATCCTAAAACGGAAAAACGTAAAAATGCGGAGTTTGTTACCACTATATCCACCCTATTCATTAACTTTGTCAAGCACTTATTAACGAGAAAACGATTTGACCTTAAATAACACTACCGAACCTGGTCAGCGCTGACCAGGTTTTCGCATTTTATTGCCCTTGACCTGATTCTTAATAATAATTAAGAATAAATTTATGGGAAATCTTCTTAATGTTAAATCATAGTTTTTGGACGAGAATAACTAAATATACTCTGTTATTTACTCTTTGTTCTGCTTGTGCAGCACCTGTTACCACAGAAAAAAAGCAAGTAAACCAAATTAAGGAGGAGAAATCACAACCTCATATTGTTTACGGTGACTTAATAATCAAAGAGACATCGGATTATCTGATGATTCCAGTTGGGATATCACCAGACAATAATCAAGAGGGAGCATTTTTGTTTTCTTCTTCCCGTTATCCAGAAGCAGACAAGAATATTTATAATCTAATTTTCTATTCTAAAAAAGATGGTACTACCAATATTTTATTAAATAAAAAAGCGCTAATATCTGAATTTAAGTTATTGTCACAGAAAAAAGAAGATGGAAAACTCTTAAAGCAATTTTGGCTATATAAAATAATTGATAGCGATACCAATGGGAATAAAAAGCTAGATACAAAAGATGGTATTATTGGGTATATTTCTGATTTATCAGGTAAAAATTTAAAGCAAGTTACTCCAAATAACACTCAAATTATGAGTTGGGTTGTAGTGCAAAGTATTGGTGCAATGTTTATCAAAATTGTTAAAGATTCTAATAAAGACAAAAAATTTACAGACAAAGATGAAACAGCTTTTATCAAGGTTAATCTTGATGAACCCAAAATTGGTAGTGAAATAATTAGCGATGAATTAGAGCAAGAAATTAAATCATATATTCTAGAATAAATAGGATTTCCCTGCTTACAAATCAGATATACTCCACTTGTTTGGGATTTTCTCAGTTATCCACAGGCTCTGCTTTTTCCACTGAATCATCGTTTACTCCCAAAGTCAATTCTAGAGGAGTACCGGAATTTTTTGCTTTTACCACCTGTCTATAGACTTGGTAGTTAGTAGGTAAATTTCTTTGTTGCTCTCCTGTTTGATATATAATTTCATACTCAACAGTTTTCAGCAATTCAGGCTTGCTTACTTGTTCTTGAGGAATTTTTTTCCGTTGTTCTATTTCATCTACAGATGGTCGTGGTGGTAAAATAGGCCACCATAAACCTTTTTCATCTGGACCAATAACTGCTCCAGATGGTTTCAAACCGTTGCGATTGAGCAATGAATTGCTGGCGAAGGTTTCCAGACGTGGAAATGGTTCATCAGCTAAGTTTTGAGCATATTTTACTTGCCAAGTATAACTGGTGCGCGCCGTGGCTTCATATTGTTCAGTAGTAACTGTGCTACAACTGGTGAGTGTAAGTGCAAATACCCAAGGAATGGTTGCATTCGCCACTTTTTGACAAAAGATTAGCTTTCCCATTAGACATTTGGTTACTTGTTAAGGATAAGAGGGCAAAAAATTGGTAATTTCTCGCAAAAGCTGTAAGTAAAATATGTTTGTGATGGAGTCGGTTTAAGTGGTTGAGATGAAATTCAAAAAGTTACTGGGGTTGCGGGGATTCATTGCCCCAAGCTAGGTGCAAATCTCTCAAACTGAAAACCTTGATTTACGGTACAAGATATCAGTTTGAGGTGGAAGTTAAATCACCACAGAATCGAGATTTTGCAGTTGACACATCGCCGAGATACTTTCCAAGCGCTCAATGACTTGTTCAGCACTAATCAAGCGACTAAGAATTACTTTACCAATATTTTGACTAGATTTACCAGTTTCTAAGGTGTTAGTGGACTTTACTTCGACTGTTAAGATTGCATCTTCTACTCGATAAAGCCACAGTACTTCGCTTTTTTCTACCAGACAAATATTCAACCGTTGAATATCTGGTTGACGTCGCCATGCTGCGACTTGCCAAAGTCCTTCAGTTCCCCAAACTCTGCCAATTGTCCAGCCCTCAGATAAAAAGAAATATTTCATGTTCTTAGTCTCACTCCTAGAACCTCAAGGTGTTAATAACAACATCGCCATTGTTGTGTAATTAGTAGTAGTTAAGACTCCATTTCCTAATAATTGGCGGATTTTGGAGTTATCAAGTGACTGGCATCACTGATAGAGGGATTTTAATGGCGATTCCTAAACATAATTTCACCCTTGAGACACACCACTGATACTCGATTAAAATTGGAAATAAGTAATTAAATCTTGATAAGTTATAAAACCTATGTCAATACATTAACAACGTTTGATTTAAAAATATTTAAAATTTAATATAAATTTAGACACAATTATAAATAAACTAATCCCATGAAAAATCTTATTGAATGGGTGAATGGGTAACTTCCGCGTTTTCCCTAGGGGTGAGGTATAGGTTAGGGGTTGACATTTTGCAGATGTTAAGTAATAAGTCAACTTGAGGCAATACCAAGAAATAGATTATCCCATATTCTGGTACAGGCATCCTTACCTGTGTGTTTTATACAGCCGAAAGATGCCTGTACGACTGTTAAATTTTGGGATATTTTTTTGAATTGCAAGTCCCTTGATTAATTGATATTTTATGTTATTCTCCTCTGGATTTTTTTGGGTTTAGTGTGGTTAATTAAATTAAAATATTTTTGATTGTAAATCTTTCAGTTTCAAAACCTTAATCTTGCGTTTAGAAACGCGATTTTTTTAGTTTTGTCCACCAATGGTGCAAGATATGAGATTGGCAAAATTTTTTATCCATGTAAACAGATAGAGACAAGCATGACAATAAATAAAATCTGGTATGGGGCATTTAGGCAAACATGTAGTAGAATGTCTGACCATTGAGTTTAATTAAATGTTCCAATACTATGACCAGATTTCCTTTCTCCCTGAGACGGTGGGGTCAGATTACACAATTTCTCTCATTGTTTTGTCTATGTTTATTCTTGGTTGTCAGTTGCGGTACTCGGCAACAAACGACACCCTCTGGTTCTGTAAATACTCTCGGTGATGGTCGGATTACCATAGGAACCACTGGTAAACCTCGTACCCTCGATCCAGCAGATTCCTATGAATTGTCATCCCTGGGTTTAGTGTATAACATGAGCGATCGCCTCTACTACTACGAACCTGGAAGCACAGAAGTCAAGCCACAACTGGCTACGAAATTACCCAAAGTCAGCGCAGATGGTTTAACTTACACCATTCCTCTACGCCAGGGAGTAGTATTTCATGATGATACACCCTTTAACGCACAAGCAATGGCATTTAGCCTAGAACGTTTTATCAAAAACGGTGGTAAACCATCTTTCTTGCTGGCTGATACCGTGGATTCAGTCAAAGCCACAGGGGAATATGAATTAACAATTAAGCTGAAAAAGCCTTTTGCAGCCTTCCCAGCGTTATTGGCATTTGCCGGAGTGTGTCCTGTCTCACCCAAAGCTTACGAACTTGGTTCCGGGAAATTTAAGCCAGATATTTTTATTGGTACAGGTCCTTATAAATTAGCGCAATATGGTACTGATTCCATTAGATTAGATGTATTTGACAAATATTGGGGAGAAAAACCATTAAATAAAGGAATTAACATTCAACGACTCAGCAGTTCAGCTAACTTATTTAATAGCTTCCGTACAGGTGCAGTAGATGTTGCTTACTTATCTTTAGAACCTACTCAAATTCGTAGTTTAGAAAATGAAGCAAAACAAGATAAATGGCAGGTAATTACTACTTCTGGTAGTGTAGTCAGTTATATGATGTTAAACCGCAATCAACAGCCTTTAGATAAAGTAGAAGTTCGTCAAGCAATAGCAGCATTAGTTGACCGTCCGTTGTTAAATAACCGAGTTTTATTTGGTCAAGGTGAACCACTTTATAGCATGATTCCCACTACATTTGATGTTTCCCAACCATTATTTAAAAATAAATATGGTGATGGAAATGTAGATAAAGCAAAACAATTATTAACTGGTGCTGGTTTCTCAAAAGAAAATCCCGCCAAAATCCAAATTTGGTATCCTTCTAGTTCCCCAACTCGCAGTTTGACATCACAGACACTTAAAGCCTATGCTGACCAAAAAATGGATGGAATATTACAATTTGAAGTCAACACCGTAGAAGGTGCTACTTTCTTTAAAGAAATTTCTAAAGGACAATATCCCATTGCTTTAGTTGATTGGTATCCCGACTTTTTAGATCCAGATAATTACATTCAACCGTTTTTAGATTGTAAAAAAGGGTCAGAAGCCAAGGGTTGTGAAGATGGAGGAAGTCAAACTCAGGGTTCGTTTTACTATAGCGAATCTATGAATAAATTGATTGACCAACAACGTAAAGAACTTGACCCAAAAGCACGTCAGAAAATCTTTACCGAAATCCAACAAAAGGTAGTCACAGATGTTCCTTACGTTCCCATGTGGCAAAACAAAGATTATGTATTTGCTCAAAAAGGTGTTGATGGCGTGAAACTTGATTCTACCCAAAATTTGATTTATAAGACTATCAAAAAGTAGGTATCTGAACTGCAAAGTAGGAGAAACCGGGTTTCTATTGCTTGGTTGTTCTAAAGTCTCTCAACTTTATACAAAAGAAACCCGGTTTCTGTGGTTTTGAGTCTAAATTTCGGAAATCAAGCAACTAACTTCTAATTCCTAAATTCTTCACAGACGCGACATGTCATGTCTGAAACATTTTTTGACTCCCAACTCCTAACTTTTGGGTGCAAACTTTGCGCCCCTACTCCTAACTTATAATTAAACTATGTCCCGTTCAAAAGCTTTACAATATTACATAATTGCTCGTTTACTTTTAGCACCATTGATGTTGTGGACAATCACCACAGTGGTATTCTTGTTACTTAGAGCAACCCCCGGAGATCCAGCAGATGCAATTCTGGGTAATCGTGCCACAGAAAGCGCTAAGGAAGAGTTACGCAAACAATTGGGTTTAGACCTTCCTTTATGGTTACAGTACTTTAATTACATCGGACAATTACTACGCCTAGATTTGGGAACTTCCCTAACCAGTCGGGGACAAGCGGTTTGGGATGTGATTGGACAGTATTTCCCAGCCACAGTGGAATTAGCCGTTTGCGCCATGGCGATCGCACTAATTGTCGGAATTGGTATCGGTGTCATTTCCGCTTCCCGTCCCGGTACATTTTTAGATGCTGGAGGACGGCTTTTTGGTATTGTTACTTACTCTCTACCCATGTTTTGGGCAGGAATGGTACTGCAATTAATTTTCTCTGTGCAATTGGGTTGGTTTCCCACTTCTAACCGCTTTCCTCCTAGTCTTGCGGCTCCTCCTAATATTACTGGTTTGTATACTATTGATAGTTTGCTGTCTGGTAATTTTGCCCAGTTTTTTGCCGCCTTACATCATCTTGCCCTTCCCAGTATTACTTTAGGGGTTTTACTGAGTGGTATTTTTGAGCGGATTGTGCGGGTAAATTTAAAGCAAACCCTCGAAGCAGATTACGTAGAAGCCGCAAGGGCAAGGGGAATTCCCGAACGCAAGATTTTAATTTCCCATGCCTTAAAAAATGCCTTAATTCCAGTGATTACTGTCTTGGGATTAACTTTTGCTTCTCTGTTGGGTGGGGCAGTATTAACGGAGGTAACATTTTCTTGGCCCGGATTAGCAAATCGTCTGTTTGAAGCGATTTCCCTGAGGGATTATCCGACGGTGCAGGGAATTTTGGTGTTTTTTGGCGCAATTGTAGTGTTTGCAAGTATTTTGATTGATATTTTGAATGCTTATGTAGACCCACGAATTCGATATTAAAAAATTACATAGAATTATAGGGATGGGGTAATCCCGTCCCTACGATTGGTAATTGGGTATTTATCTTCCAAGAAAAGGTTGATTTGCAAGAACTTGAAATGATACTCTGATTATAATGGGATATTTGCACGCAGATAAACCCCCTTTTTAGGAAATTTTAACCCCAAGAAGTAGCACTGACGGTGGTGAAGCTGAATGCGTATTCACCCACGTCAGCAGTTGTCATAGCTTTATCTTCTAGAACACTAACAGTTATCAAAGCTTCAATCTTATCCATATCGATATAAGGACCGATGATTATATCTATATAATCAAATGTTTCATCGAAGTTGAACCTGCCTTCAATTGTATCTGCTTGTGTATTGCTTAGTTTTTCCCATACACTCAAGTCGTGAATCTCCAGAGATGAATTGGTCTTTTTAGCCATTATTTTGCTCCTAGAATAAATTTTTATTCACATTTATTTATTCACAAAAAAAATTCGGTAGTCAAATTTGAAATCTGTGTAAATTTGACTAAATTAGTTGTATATTCTCATTTTTTCTTGGATTGTCAATACCAAATTGGCATGTTTTTAGAGGTTATTTATAAAGTAAACCTTAAGATCCAAGAAACCGGGTTTTTTTGAGACTAAGTACGATGCAGATTCGATACTCCACCCATAGAAACCCGGTTTCTCCCTACACTCATAGACTTAATATTTACTTTATAAATGGTCTCTTATCACTAACAACCTTTTGAAAAATTCCTGTTTTGCCTGACCATTAGCAAAAAAAACTGTTGCCCTCTTTCTAACGGTTCCACTCCCAAAAAACTATCGCGCTAAGGTAAGAATTTCACTCCCAAAAAACTATCGCGCTAAGGTAAGAATTTCCCTTCCCCAAAAAACTATAGCGCTAAGGTAAGGATTTCCCTTCCCCAAAAAACTCTAGCGATAGGGTAAGAATTTCCCTTCCCCCAAAAACTCTAGCGCTAGAGTAAGAATTTCCCTTCCCCCAAAAAACTATAGCGATAGGGTAAGAATTTCCCTTCCCCCAAAAAACTATAGCGCTAGAGTAAGAATTTCCCTTCCCCCAAAAACTCTAGCGCTAGAGTAAGGATTTCCCTTCCCCCCAAAAAACTCTAGCGCTAGAGTAAGGATTTCCCTTCCCCCAAAAAACTATAGCGCTAAGGTAAGAATTTCCCTTCCCCCAAAAAACTATAGCGCTAAGGTAAGAATTTCCCTTCCCCCCTAAAAAACTATCGCGCTAAGGTAAGGATTTCCCTTCCCCCCTAAAAAACTATCGCGCTAAGGTAAGGATTTCCCTTCCAAAAAACTATAGCGATAGGGTAAGGATTTCCCTTTCCCCAAAAAACTATCGCGCTAAGGTAAGAATTTCCCTTACTCCCAAAAAAACTATCGCGATAGGGTAAGGATTTCCCTTCCCCCCAAAAAACTATCGCGATAGGGTAAGGATTTCCCTTCCCCCCAAAAAACTATAGCGATAGGGTAAGGATTTCCCTTTCCCCAAAAAACTATCGCCCTAAGGTAAGAATTTCCCTTCCCCCCAAAAAACTATCGCGCTAAGGTAAGGATTTCCCTTCCCCCCCCTAAAAAACTATCGCGCTAAGGTAAGAATTTCCCTTCCTCCCAAAAAAACTATCGCGCTAAGGTAAGGATTTCCCTTCCCCCCAAAAAAACTATCGCGCTAAGGTAAGGATTTCCCTTCCAAAAAACTATAGCGATAGGGTAAGGATTTCCCTTTCCCCAAAAAAACTATAGCGATAGGGTAAGGATTTCCCTTCCCCTCTCCTTAGTAAGGAGAGGGGTGTCCGGAGGACGGGGTGAGGTAAAATTTGTATTCTACTCAACCAAAAACCGCTATATAGCGCTAAGGTAAGGATTTCCCTTCCCCCCCTAAAAAACTATCGCCCTAAGGTAAGGATTTCACTCCCAAAAAACTATAGCGCTAAGGTAAGGATTTCCCTTCCCCCCCTAAAAAACTATCGCCCTAAGGTAAGGATTTCCCTTCCAAAAAACTATAGCGCTAAGGTAAGGATTTCCCTTACCCCCTAAAAAACTATCGCGATAGGGTAAGAATTTCCCTTCCCCCCTAAAAAACTATCGCGATAGGGTAAGGATTTCCCTTTCCCAAAAACTTGCTTCGCTATACGATCAAAGCCTGCCTACGTAGACTCAAAACATTTTCCCCCTCTCCCAATGGGAGAGGGGATAGGGGTGAGGGTAGATTTTCCGTAGTCCGCGCAGGGGGACTACTCTACGTAGGCGTAAGCCTTCACTCCTAGCCCTTTCAGGGGGGCTTCGCCAACGGAGAAGCAAGCTACGTAGAGTGAAGCCGCCTCCAGTGTCTAGGTAACTGTAGCCGCACCCTTTTAGGGTGTCGGCAACTTTGAAAACACGCCCTAGCGCTGTTTCAAATCGCTATTAGTTGGACTTTGTGTGATACATTTATACTATTGCTTGCAGAATTCAATGCTCAGCGTAGTCAGGCGGAGTTAAAGAACAGCATACTACCAGCGTTCATATAACTCCCTTGGCTTTTATATCAAAGCCTAGAAATATAGCGGTTTTTAGTTGAGTAGAATACAGCATGAGTGGGATGGAGAGCAGCGCGTTGCGGAGCCAGTCACGTGCGCGGGTTAAGCGCGTTGAGTGAACTGGCGTTGGGGTACTCTCCGTAGACGCGGTAGACGAGGGTCACTCGGCTTCTTTTGAGAGTGCGGCTTCTTTTGAGA
>JASJCY010000109.1 GCA_030065825.1 Nostocaceae cyanobacterium
TACGCGGCAAGTTCTGTCGTGTCTGCTTCTGGATGGAGTGCCTCCGAAGGTTCCAGTTGAAAGAAGAAGGTAACTTCAAAGTTACTAGTATTTATACTCAGTTAACTTTGTGTAAGTTTATCAGAACGGGTTATTTATAGTT
This sequence comes from Nostocaceae cyanobacterium, assembly GCA_030065825.1. Taxonomy (GTDB): domain Bacteria; phylum Cyanobacteriota; class Cyanobacteriia; order Cyanobacteriales; family Nostocaceae; genus JASJCY01. The sequence continues at coordinate 143 of JASJCY010000109.1, forward strand.
TAGATACTGGGAATTGATGTTTGCCCAAATATTTACAGTATGAAAGTACTAAAAAATCATTGGCAAATAAATATAGCGCTTTTCAGTTAAGTCCAATACACTCGAAACCTCACCTCGGCTAAAGCCACCCCTCTCCCTTTCCCCTCTCCCATTGGGAGAGGGGTTAGGGGTGAGGGTAGGAGAGGGGTTGGGAAGCACTGGAGTGAGGTTCAGGATGTATTCTATAAAGCGTTAAAACTGCTATACAATTCAAGAATACTGATATTTTTGATTACTGTAATAAAAGATATATAAGTAATAACACGGAATAAATTAATTTAGAAACTAAATTTTTTCTTGTCAAAAATTAGTTATTTATAACGAGGTGATTAGCTTTTTAATTACCTAACAATAGAGTAGCGTTTTTAATACAGCAATTTAATCAAAAAATACAACTAAATATCTTTTTGATTTAGCTATAAATGGGGCATTACCATGAAATTGCAATCATTAATAATTACTGTGAGTGCAAGTGCAATTGCGCTGAGTTCTAGCATGAGTTTACATCAACCAGCACAAGCACAAAGTAATTTTGGACAACCTACCGAAGGCTTTTATTGCGATAGTTCCGGTTCTGTACCTGTGACGAAGTATGTAAATCGTCGTAGTGGGAATATAGAAACTTGGATTCGCTGGAGTTCAAATCACTTCAGTAATAGTGGCTATGATAATTTAAATCGTTGTCAAAAAGTCAGTAGAAATTTGGAAATATTTCGACAGAAAAAAATACTGAACTTTATTAAGATTGGTCGGAGAAATAATCAAAATATTCTCTGTGTAGCTAGGGAAGAAAATGGTAAGTGCGAAGGTATTATTTACACGCTGAAACACAATCAAGATCCCATAAAAACTTTAAAGCAGTTTATGGCATTAAGAGAAGGAAAAGCAGATGCTGTTCCTCGTGAAGAAAGTGGTTCTTTACCTGTGATTGATATGAGGGAAAAATTCAATTATTCCAGTGGTGATGCCATAGATAGGGTTCCTTCCACCAGTGTTAATGGTAATACAGATAGGACTCCTTCTAGAAAAACTCCTGCTTTGCGAGAGCTATAAATGAATCAATGATTAACATCAAAAAACGGGCTATTTCATAATGTCTAAAGCCCAAATAAATAATGGTTCATGCATCATTAATTTAGTTTCTTTATTCTTGGGGATTATACTAGTTAATTTTTCCTATGCACAAATAGCATTTTCTTGTGTATCACCAACTCCCGAAGTTGAGGAACCAAATGTAAATCCAATTTCAGAAGTTGAGAAAGCAAGTGTAAATCCAACTCCCGAAGTTGAGAAAGCAAGTGTAAATCCAACTCCCGAAGTTGAGAAACCAAGTATAAATCTAATTTCAGAAGTTGAGGAATCAAATGTAAATCCAACTCCAGAAGTTGAGAAAGCAAGTGTAAATCTAACTCCCGAAGTTGAGAAAGCAAGTGTAAATCCAACTCTAGAAGTTGAGAAAGCAAGTGTAAATCCAACTCCCGAAGTTGAGAAAGCAAGTGTAAATCCAACTCCCGAAGTTGAGAAAGCAAGTGTAAATCCAACTCCCGAAGTTGAGAAAGCAAGTGTAAATCCAACTCTAGAAGTTGAGGAACCAAGTATAAATCTAATTTCAGAAGTTGAGAAACCAAATGTAAATCCAACTCCCGAAGTTGAGGAACCAAGTATAAATCTAATTTCAGAAGTTGAGAAACCAAGTGTAAATCCAACTCCCGAAGTTGAGAAACCAAGTGTAAATCTAATTTCAGAAGTTGAGAAACCAAGTGTAAATCTAATTTCAGAAGTTGAGAAACCAAGTGTAAATCCAATTTCAGAAGTTGAGAAACCAAGTGTAAATCCAATTTCAGAAGTTGAGAAACCAAGTGTAAATCTAACTCCCGAAGTTGAGAAACCAAGTATAAATCTAATTTCAGAAGTTGAGGAATCAAATGTAAATCCAACTCTAGAAGTTGAGAAACCAAGTGTAAATCCAACTCCCGAAGTTGAGGAATCAAATGTAAATCCAACTCCCGAAGTTGAAAAACCAAATGTAAATCCAACTCCCGAAGTTGAAAAACCAAATGTAAATCCAACTCCCGAAGTTGAAAAACCAAATGTAAATCCAACTCCCGAAGTTGAGAAACCAAGTGTAAATCCAACTCCCGAAGTTGAGAAACCAAGTGTAAATCCAACTCCTGAAGTTGAGAAACCAAGTGTAAATCCAACTCCCGAAGTTGAGAAACCAAGTATAAATCTAATTTCAGAAGTTGAGAAAGCAAGTGTAAATCTAACTCCCGAAGTTGAAAAACCAAGTGTAAATCCAACTCCCGAAGTTGAGAAACCAAGTGTAAATCCAACTCCCGAAGTTGAAAAACCAAGTGTAAATCCAACTCCCGAAGTTGAAAAACCAAGTGTAAATCTAACTCCAGAAGTTGAGAAACCAAGTGTAAATCCAACTCCCGAAGTTGAGGAATCAAATGTAAATCCAACTCCCGAAGTTGAGAGTCAAAACCTGACCTTTGAGGAAATAGAGAAACTTGCTAGAAAGACAACTGTACGGATTAAAACACTTAAAGGTGCTGGTTCCGGAGTGATTTTAAACCACACAGAAACAACATATACAGTGCTTACAAATTGGCACGTTGTTGCTTTTCAGAAAGAGTTTACTCTCATCACTGCTGACGGTCAACAACATCAACCCCTCTCCTATAAACCGCAGCATTTGCATGAATTAGATTTGGCAATTATTAAATTTAAAAGTACCTCAAAATACGAAGTTGCCAAAATTAATCCTGAACTTCCAACAAAGGATGATGCAGTTTTTGCTAGTGGTTTTCCATTGTACGGGGAAGATGATTCCACAACTACTGTGGATTTGGATATCAAAGATGCATTTCGGTTTACTCAAGGTAAAGTTTCGCTGTTATTAAAACAGCCAAAATCACTACCAGAAGGTTATAGCTTGGGGTACACCAATGATATTCAAGTAGGGATGAGTGGTGGTCCGATTTTCAATGCTAAAGGTGAATTAATAGGGGTTAATGGTCGTACCAAACATCGCGATCCAGCTTTTGGTGTCTATCGTTTGCAAGATGGTACAGATCCAAAACCAGAAATTTTAGACCAGATGATTAATTCCAGTTGGGGAATTCCCATCAATATTTATCAAAATTCAGTTTCATCACAATCAGGAGATTCAAAATGAATAATAATTTTTCTCGTGTTAATTCTCTGAATGCTATTTTGGCAGGTACAGCAACTGTTGCTGCGATTGTAATTACCCAACCAGCAGTTGCTAAAAGTGCTAAAGAAGTTGCAGCAATTGCTATTCCTACAACAGTTAAAATTGAAAATCCTGTTGAACCAATAATGGGAGGTTCAGGAGTAATTATTGCCAAAAAAGGTGATATTTATACAGTCCTCACAGCTAATCATGTAGTCAAAGACGAAGCAATAGATTCATACACAATTGTTACTGCTCCAAATAAAAAGTCTAAAGAGGGTGAAGAATACCCAACTCTCTCAATTACAAGGTTAATGAACAGTAAACTAGATTTAGCATTAGTGACATTTAAAAGTAAGAAAAAATATAAAGTTGCACCCCTAAATATTTCTGGTGAATCAGGTATTGGTTCTGGAATATATATTTCTGGGTATCCTGTACCTACACCAGGTATTCAGGAAAGAGAATATACTTTCAGTGGTGGAGAAGTCATCAGTGAACGTTTGCAGGGAGAAAATGGATACACAATGATTTATAACGCTGTTACCCTTCGAGGTATGAGTGGAGGACCAGTTTTTGATGTTAATGGACGAGTTGTAGGTATTCATGGACAAGGAGATGCTCTAAGTGGAAAAATAAACGAAGCTACTAGTCTTGAACAAGGTGCAGATAAAACAGGACGCAATTTAGCAATTCCCATCACAAGCTTTATGGCTTTAAACTTAAAAGAATTCGGAATCAAATTACCAAAGTTGAAAATTGATAATTCTCCTGCGGATAATGACAAAGCAGAAACACCATCAAAAGATGAATTAAAAAGTTGGTATAATAATGTTGCTCTAGGTATAGGTCTTGGTATTGTCGAAAGAGCTATTCCTATCAAAATTCCTAGAATTGGCTTCTAATCACTTCTAAATTGAAAACCCCGACTTATTCAAAAAGTCGGGGTTTTGAGTACAGCTAACTAGAAAAATTTCAATTATTTCTTCTTAAATTTCGTTGTACCGATTGTAAATTATGTTTTGCACTCTCAAAATTTGGATTTAATTGCAGTGCTGTTTGAAAATCCCTAATTGCTTCCTGATTTCTTCCTAATTTATGTAATGTCCAACCACGATTATTTAACACTTCGGCATTATTTGCTTGAATAGAAACTGCTTGATTAAAATCCCTTAAAGCTTGGTCATACTGTTGTAAATTTACAAATAATATACCGCGATTATTTAAAGCTTCTACAAAATTGGGTCTAATTAACAATGCTTGATTATAATCAGCTAATGCTTCTGAAAACATCCGCAAATTATATCTTCCAAAACCACGACCATTAAATGCTTCTGCATAATTGGGATTTATTTTTATTGCATCACTATAGGATTGAACTGCTGCTTCATAACGACGTAAATTTAATAATTCATCACCTATATCTAATAATTCCACCGCTTGATTTCTGGAAAATACTAATTCAGTATTGAGAAAAACATAAATTCCACCACCAATAGCAATTATAAATAACAGAAATAATACATACCAGAGTTTAATTATCTTTTTCTTTCCAGATTTAACGACACTAGAAGAAAATGCTCGATTAACTTGCAAATAAGTTTGTTGATTTTGAAGATTAACCTGATGATTTACAATCTGTGTAGAAGCCAAAGGAGTTTGCAATATTTCAATGTCTTTTAATACTTCATTTACTGTTTGGTAGCGTTCGGTATAACGTGAACGTACCATTTTATCAATAACTGCTTTTGTGCGATCGCTGATTTCTGGTGCTAGATGATGCCAACTAACTTCTCCAGTTTGAAAGTCTAATTGTATCTGGTCTGGACGAATTCCAGTTACTGCTTCAATAGCAGTCATTCCTAAAGCATAAATATCACTATTAAAAACAGGCATTCCTGCTTTTTGTTCTTCTGGTCTATAGCCTAATGTACCACATCCAACAGTTAAAGGTGCTTGTACTTGTGGATTTATCAATTGACTGTGAACTTGTTTAATCAAACCAAAATCAATCAATACTATTTTGCCATCTTTATATCTCCTAATTAAATTAGCTGGTTTGATATCCCTGTGAATCACATTATTTTCATGAACAAAATTTAATACTGTCAGTACGTCTTTCAAAAAATCAATTACTTCTATTTCCTGTAATTTATTTATAGCAATAAATTCGTTATGTAGTGAATTTCCATCTATAAATTCTTGAACTATATAAAAATCATTATTTTCAGTAAAATTGTCTATTAAATCTGGTATCTGGTCATGGTGTTGTCCTAACTTTGCCAGAATCATTGCTTCTTGTTTAAAGAGTTTTTGAGACTTTTGTAAAATAGATATATTCTGATTTTGAGGCACCAATTTTTTAACTACACATTGACGACCATATAAACGTTCATCTGTTGCCAGATAAGTTTCACTAAAGCCCCCAAAACCTAATATTTTAATAATTCTATATCGTTTAGATAATAATTGCCCAATCATGGCGATGAAATCCCTGTTTTTTTGATTCACTTACTATTATTCCCATATTATAGTTACAAAATTTCCAGTTTTAATGGGCAATTATTTATTTTAAATCAGCAATTATGACATTTGAAATAATTTCTATCTTCAAAAATATTTTAAATTTATTTAGGTGTGATTACTATAAGCATTTTGCAAAGTAAATTGTTATAAATAATCAAGATAACAATTGGTTTTTAAAATTTGATAATCAAAGAGTTGATTTTTCCATAAACATTGATTTTTGACTAATAGAAAATGAAAAAGATATTGCTATTAATCACAAATGGATTAATTCTTGTGGGTGCATTTGGCTGTCAAAATATCCCTAATCCCAGGCAACCAGGTACTACTACTCAACCCTTAACTACTACTACTAATCAACCAGTAACTACTACTAATCAACCCGTAACTACTACTACTAATCAACCAGTAGCCACTACTACTAATCAACCCGTAACTACTACTACTCAACCCGTAACTACTACTACTACTCAACCCGTAGCTAATACTAATCAACGAGAAAATACTACAGCTACAAATAATCTCAGAAGCACAATTCTTGCCAAGTTAGAAAACAGATTTCCTAGCTGTAGTTTAACAGTTAACGTCACAGGAAATGATGTCCTAGTTACAGGTACAGTTTCTCAGGAAACAGATAGTACAAAGATTAGAAATTTGGTAAGTTCAATTTCAGGTGTTAATAACGTGAACGTCAAGGTGAGAATTGCATCTTCGTAAACTCTTAAGTCATATCTTGCACCATTCGAGGGTAAGCATGGAGAAACCGGGTTTATGAACGAAAAATTAGGATTTTGACAGGTCAATATTCCCAATAAACCATGGAGAAACCGGGTTTATGAACGAAAAATTAGGATTTTGACAGGTCAATATTCCCAATAAACCCGGTTTCTGACCCAGATGCAAGATGTGTGTTAAGAAACACTTCCTTTTTCTTATCCTATTCCCTATTCCCTGTGTTTCTTAGAAGTAAATTCCGTTCATAAAGGTAATACAATTTCTTGATAAAAATACGCTAAATTTAGCGTATATAGGGAAGCTTTGCTTGTATAGACCCTACTTTTCTAGAGTAAGGGAAATATAGCATTTTCATGAGGATTTCTCTTGGAATATGCTGGGAAAATAACTATAAATTATAGCGCTTTTCACTTGGACGGAATACTAAAAAAACCTCACCCCTAACCCCTCTCCTTAATAAGGAGAGGGGTGGCTTTAGCCGGGGTGAGGTTCTGACTATATTCGACAAGGGTGAGTACCAAACATCGCGATCCAGCTTTTGGTGTCTATCGTTTACAAAAACGGGAGTCTCACTTGTTTTGTAATCATGTTGACAGTAATGGTAAAAACATTGAGAAAAATTCACTCTCAAATCCTTCTATCATACTGATTACGTAGTTATAAACCTGTATATTTAAAATGAAAGTATCTCAAAAACCAAATGCAAATGTATTGATGTCAACAATTATGTGTCATAATTATTACGCATTTATTTTGACAAAAATCTCCTCCCTTATCCTTGCACTTTATACGATTTTAGGGAGGAACAATGTTTCAGGAATTTAGCCGATGATTTTGATTCTTACCCTATTAATAGCCTGGTTTATTTTCACATTATTAGTCAAGGTGATAAAAACCACAGTAAAAACAGCGTTTCTTGTTGCTGCTGTTATTGTTTTGCTACAGATTGGTTATAATATTAGTCCTCTAGATATTCTTAATTACATCATACAGTTTTCCCAATCTCTATCAGAGATAATTGGAGGTAAGTAAACAGGGCTATTTCATTCTGAAAAGTGTATTTTTGTGCATTAACGAAAATGCATAGTTTTAAGCTTCTCAGATAGGAATTTGTAATGGCTGAACCCTAGTAAATTCATTGCCTATATCTAGAATCAAATAGTCCTGGTAAGTAAATAGTCATGCACATCTTGTACCAAGGTTAAAAAACTGGATAATAATGCAAATATTTCAGTCTCAAAACCTTGATTTTTTGTTTATAAACTGTTTTTTTTGGTCTTACCCGACAACCAATGGTGCGAGATATAAACCTCTGACTCGCGCCATTTTTACGCTATTTCTCAAATAAAAGAAACACTTCCTTCCTCTTACCCTATTCCCCATTCCCTATTCCCCCTTCCCCATTCCCCATTCCCTATTCCCTGTTCCCTATTCCCTTGTAAACATTGAAACCCGCATCAATGCATCCTTAAAATTCACAGGTAACTGACGCATAATTTTACCTTTTTTCTGATCCACTGCTACCAAAGTTACCTTAGCACTCACATATAATTCATCTCCACCAGGGGAAACAATTGCATAATCCCAGTTCATGCGTACACCAGTTACTTTCATCCGGGTTTTAACAACTGCCATCATACCTAAGCGCAGTGAACGGTGATAACGTACCGACAATTCTACAACGGGTAAATCACAACCTAAAGCTACTAAATCCGCAAATTCAATGCCTATGGAACGAAAGTATTCTACCCTTGCTTCCTCCAGCCAAGTTAGATAATTACCATGCCAAACAACTCCTGCATAGTCTGTGTGGTGAGGTTGCACTCTCACCGGATATTCAAACCAATTCTCCCTTGTATGACTTGCAGGAATATCTAGAGAATTGTTTGCTGGTAGTTTTGGTTGCTTTAGTTTTTCAGACATTTTCCCAAATTGTTCCACAAGTGCTTAACTTTTTTTGCACTTAGTATACACAAATTTTACACCTAGGTGAAAAACTAGTTTAGAAACCCATTTTTTTGGTCTTTGTGGAATAGCATAAACTTGTCTTGTAGTATTAAACAAGATGCAAATTTACACGGAGAGTATTGTTAATGTCTCCTCAACAACTATATGGAACTGTTCTCACTTTTGCCTTGTTAATGTCTGCGGGTTGTGGAATTGCGTTTCCAGAACATACTCCAGTGACTGTAAATGTGCAGCAGGAGGATAAACAGCAAGAATCTGCCCAAACTTCACCGTCAAATAATAGCGAAACCGCAATTATACAGCTAAACAAACAAGCAATTAATCTCTCTGAGGAAGGTAGATTTGCAGATGCATTGCAGAAATTAAAGAAAGCTTTAGAAATTAGTACAGAAATTGAAAAACCCTTGTTAATTGGCGCAACTTTTAATAATACTGGCAGAGTCTACCAACAACAAGGAAAGTACCAACAGGCATTAAAATCTTATTTGTTAGCTTTAGTTATTCACAAAGAACTTGCACTCAAGGAAACAAATCCAGGAGTGGCTCATATTAATTTTGGTAAAACTTATAGTAATTTAGGTTATCTATTTGCGCTGCAAAATCAACCAGAGTTAGCCGTTTTTTTCTATAAGCATTGTGTTAATAATCGTGAAAAAGTCCGCTTGAATCCAAAGGCTTTTTCCCAACCAAAACTAGATGCATATAGCATAACTGTTGCTCAGACATATCGGGCTTTGGGTGAAGTATTAATCAAAAGTAATCGCACAGCAGAAGCACAAAAAATTATGGATTTAATTAAACTCGAAGAGTTGGAAGGATATCTACAAAATATTGAAGGTAGCCAACGTTCTGCTAAAGGTGTGGAATTATTAGCAACAGAAAAACCAATTAAGCAAAAGTTAGATAAAACCCTAGATGATTCCATTGCATTGGGAAAAGAAATCATCAAACTACGCCAAATTCCCCCAGAAAAGCGTTCTCCTCAACAAAAACAACGTTTAACTCAATTAGTGGTACAGGAACAGCAACTTTTAGAAGATTTTAATAATTTTATTGCTAGTTCAGAAATTCAGGAACAAGTAGAGAAAATTAATCGCACCGCAAGACGGCAAAATTTGGATTTAGAAAGTCTCAATGCTATTCGAGATGACTTGGCTAAATTACCAGAAAAATCCGTACTTATCTATCCATTACTGTTAAATAATAGCTTGGAATTAATCTTTATAACTCCTGAATCACCACCAATTCGTCGTACAGTCACTGTCAAACAAGAAGAATTACAGCAGACAATTCGTGATTTTCGCCAAGCTTTGCAAAATCCCAGTCGTGATATAAAAAAAACAGCAAATCAATTGTATAATTGGCTAATTAAACCAATAGAAAAAGACCTCAAACAAACAGGTGCTAAAACATTACTATATGCACCAGATGGACAGTTGCGTTATATTCCCTTATCTGCCTTATATGACGGTAAGCAATGGTTAGTACAGCGCTACAATATCAATCACATTACCGCAGCTAGCCTCACCAACTTTAACACCCCACCAGAATCTCAATTGCGGGTTTTAGCAGCAGCATTTACCAAAGGTAACTATAAAGTCAAAGTAGGGAACCGACAATTTGCCTTTTCCGGTTTACCATTTGCAGGAAAAGAAGTAGATTACTTAGCCACTACACTTCCTGGAACCAAGAAAATCATAGACGATGCTTTCAGTCCTAAGTTAACTGTACCCCAAATGGACGATTATACCATTGTCCATTTAGCAACCCATGCAGCTTTTATGGTGGGTAAGCCAGAAGATTCATTTATCTTGTTTGGCAACGGAGAACGTGCTACCCTCAAAGAGATCGCCACTTGGTCATTACCCAGTGTAGATTTGGTTGTTCTCAGTGCCTGCGAAACTGGCTTGGGTGGTAGATTGGGTAATGGAGAAGAAATTTTGGGCTTTGGCTATCAAATACAAAGAACTGGTGCCAAGTCCGCTATTGCCTCTTTATGGGCTGTAGATGATGGTGGTACACAAGTATTAATGAATACTTTTTATGACCTGTTGTATTCAGGAAAATTGACTAAAGTTGAAGCGTTACAAAAAGCCCAAATTGCTCTGATTACTGGTAATTTACCTGCATCCAGCAACCAACAACATAGAAACAATAATATACCTGCAAAATTCAATACCAACCTTTCTCACCCATACTATTGGGCACCATTCATATTAATTGGTAACGGGTTGTAATCCCATATATATAAATTAACTAAATTAACTAATTAAATAATTAACTAATTAACAATCAGCTTTCATTAGAAGGTCATAGGTAATTGCTCAATTGCTGTTCACCAACCAAGCCAAAATTACCCATTCCCTAGTCTGAAATTGCCATCCGAACATGTCGGGTTGTAACTTCCTCACCATGAAAACGGTCTCTTTTATTACCGCTTGGCAAGAGCTTTTTTGCGAGTACTAATCATCGTCGGTTGCTTCACCAGATTGGCTAGTTCTTGTAGCTGGTTTACCGCTTCCGCACCCTCTAACTTCATTAATTCCCGGTCATCCCGCATCTCAGTCCAAGTAATCCCATAATCGGATACCAAAAACCGAATCAGGTGATTTTCACCCAAACTAACCATAAACGAAGCACTATTCATCCTGTCACCACAAGTATAGCAGGAAGCTGGATAGCCCCGACGTTCTAGTACAATTGCCAATGCTTGCAAATTCATTACCAAGTCTTGCACGAATTGTCGATGTTGTTGCGCTAGTCTTAAAAACACGTTTGTCCTCCAAACACCACTGTTACTTGAGCATCACTTTTATATTTTCTTTAGATTTCCCTATCCATTGGTATTGTAAACTAATTATTACAATTACCAGATACAAATAGAGTTCTTGGTTGACCACCTTGCTTAGGGTAGTTGATAAGGACTTTAATTGCCGTATCAAAATATTCACTTTGCCAATTCACGATTCCAGACAGGATTGGAATATTTTATATTGTCTTGACATATTTCTGTCTGATTTTGTGCATTCTTAAAACAATACGTTTTTAGGTTAACCCATCTTTGCTACAAGTCAACCATAGAAAAACTACGTATTGCACCCTTATAGCCTATAAATAGCCAATATAGCTATTGTTAACAATTGTCACTTACTCTCACGATTTTTTTCGACTCATATTGCATAAATGTTGATGTTAGTTTGCTCACTTAATCTGTAAATAGTAAATGGTCAACCCATTAGAGATTAACAATCCATACAGATAAGATAACTGTTTAGCCTCTCTAATATTAGAAGATAACTAACCTCATATACGTTATGTTGCCATTTCGGCAGTTTTTTAGTTAAAAAATATCAAGCTAATCAGAACATTTAGTAAATAAAGTTACATTTTAATTTTAGATTTTCTTTGGGATCAAGGCTGCATTTGTGTACTTGCTACTGCCGAAAGTTATCCCTGTTTTGAGTTAGGTAAAGGCTTTCCTGAATTCAATTAATTGTTGAATGGAAAATATTTTTAGTTTTCAGCAGAAGAAATTAAATGTAACATTGTAAAGAAATAAGACTTGTTAAATAGTATTGAATTTTACTAAAAAATATTAAAAATAGAAAACAGCTTGGTTAACCAAACTGTTTTTTTGTTAGGGAATTTTATCGGTATGGGTTTAACTAATTCTGCGGAATTCCCCATCCTCCTGTGCGGTGGGGTACTTCACACTACTTGCCACCAGCCAAAAGCCGGACCAATAAAGCGGATGGTAATCCAAGCAGCCACCATGATTCCAATACCAATCCAAGCACCACGAGTAGTAACTTTCATAAACAGGTCTGCTTGGGACTTGGTAATGGGAACCCAAGGTAAAATGCGAGTTTCTTGACCGTATTTTTCTCCTAACGCTTCTTTACGACGTTTTGATTCGCCCATGATTTTATAAATGTAATGCTTTCTATGGCTGATAATAGCGTTTGTATTGTAAGCACCGACCACCTAACTAAAAAATATTAAGAATTTTCACCGTTGGGATTAGCAAACAAACTGGGATCAAGATAATTGATTCGTCCTAGAGGACTGAGGGCAGAAAGAACTTGAGCCCCATAACTGCGGTTCACCACACGAGTATCCAGCAAAGCTACTATACCCTGACTTTCTCGTACTGGGGCGATCGCCCGTTGTAATTCATTCAAAGCAGTAGGCAACAGGTACAAGCGAAACCAATCTTGATGGGTTTGTTTATAGTGGGCTACCCTACCAGCCACTAAGGGATGTTCCAGGGAAGGTAAAGGTAAAGTCGCCACAATTAATAGCCGTGGGGTGGGCAAGACTTTTTGATGTTCCCGCCAAAATTCCCAACCGCTGACTAAAATGCCATTTTCATCCAAGCAAGTTTTTTCTACCTGCACCCGCGAACCAAATTCCGAAGCCAGAATCGTTCCCACCTGGGATTTTAGGGGCACATCTCCCACCAACACCACAGTTAAACCAGGGGCTGTAGCACTTAAACAAACTAAAGTACGGACTTTGTGAATAAATGCGGCTTGAAATTCCGGCGTGTTGGGTAGGGGTAGCTGCAACGGGATATACAACTGAATCGCTGACCTTTGATTGTCCGAAGAAAACTTGAGGCAAGTTAAATCCTCCAAACCCAAGCGCTGACGGAATAAAGGTGCCTCCGTTTCTGGTTCCAGGGCACTACCGATTAAAACTACAGGTTGTCTTTGCCAAATGGGAGAGAGAATTTGATTTAGTTCAATAGGGGCACAGTGTAAAGTAAATAAACCCTGACGACGGGCAATAGTAGCCCAGAGTAGGGAAGAAGGAGAAAGGGGAGAAGGGGGAGAGAGGGGAGAGGGAGGAGAAAGGGGAGAGAGGGGAGAGGGGGAAGAGAGATTTTGAATATAACTTTGGAATAATTGCCAGAATTTTTGCCAGGTTTCTGGAAGGGAAGATATATCTACTAAGTCAGAATACAACTGGTAGAGAATCTCTACTGCTGGGTCAGAAATCAAATAACATTCATAGGGATTAGCAGGATGCTGGAAAATTTCGTGGGTTAGTTGTACCCGTGCGCTGCGAATTTCCTCAGCTTGCAGGGGGCAAGCTAGCATTAATTTTTCCCACTCTTGTGCCTCGATAGTAACAGTTAGGTGCTGACGTACCCAATCTTCCAAATCGTCAACACCATCGATAATCGTGGGAATATTTTTGGGAAAATCATCTTTTCCTGACAACTGTGCCATTAACCAAGCTTGGGGGGACATCAACAGCAACCCTCGGAACTCAGCATCAGGCAAAGCATCACCGATTCTAATGGGTTTATTTACTTGCAACCATTGCTGTAAGCGGGGAATTTCCACATTTAACAGCCGTTGTTGTACCCCTTCGGAAGCAACGATAATCACAGCACCATCCCACATCAAGGCGGATGCTACAAAACTAGTACGATAGCGCCCTTGATAGCCACAAGCAGCCCCTACTTGAATTAAAGCACTACGTCCTGTACGCAAAGCCCGTGCCACCAACCGTGCCATCGTCAAATGATGGGGCCAAGAAGGGAAACCCCCCTGCGATCGCAGGAAGTTATGTAGTGATATATGAACTTCTGCCTCAATCACACGCTTTTAATCTCATACAAACTGATTTTTAGGTCTAATCGCCTTTTTCTATTATGTTGTTGACAGATGTGAATGGTTAAGCTGTTAGTTGTTACTAACTACTGTATGAGTCGAATAACCCCACTGTCAGGGTAGGGTTACCTTAATCTACGGACGGGGTTACCCCAATGTACGGGCGGGGTTACCCCAATGTACGGGCGCGGAAACCGCGCCCCTACCAACCAATCACAATCAATTATCCTCAATTATGCCAACCTACAAAGGAATTTCCAGCGAAGCTTTTCAACATCCTCTGGATCGCCAAGCCGAAGAAGCCTTACGGAGTTTACCAGGATTCGATTTAATCGCCCGTAAATTTGTGGAATTTATCTACGAGCGTCCTCAATTAGTCTATCTTATGGGAAACTCCATCCAAGTTGGACCCCGGCAATATTCCACGATTTACCAGATATTTCGGGAATGTGTGCGGGATTTGGACATTTATCCAGAACCTGCGCTGTTTGTGGCTCAAAATCCCCTTGCTAATAGCTATGCCTTGGGACAAGAGCATCCTTATATTGTTATTGACACGGGGTTATTAGACTTACTTAACGAAGCCGAAATTAGGGCGGTGATAGCCCACGAATTAGGTCATATTAAATGTGGTCATACTATTTTAATTCAAATGGCAATTTGGGCGATGAGTGCTGCTTCCGCCTTTAGTGAGTTAACCTTTGGCTTAAGTAATTTCATCAGTACTGCTTTAATTTTTGCCTTTTTTGAATGGCGTAGAAAAGCGGAGTTATCATCAGATAGGGCTGCTTTATTAGTCACTGATGACTTAAATACTGTAATGTCATCGATGATGAAACTCTCTGGTGGTAGTCACAAATATATCAACGAATGTAGTTTAGAAGAGTTCATCCGTCAGTCCGATAATTATCAAGCACTGGACGAAGATGGATTGAATCAACTGTATAAGTTCTTGATTTACAATGGCGGTCAAGGAATGATGCTCAGTCATCCCTTTGCTGTGGAACGGGTGCGGTATTTAAGGGAATGGGCAGTATCGTCAGAATACCAGCAAATCAAAAGCGGTAATTATCAAAAATCTCCCGCATCTGGGGCAGTTGATGTTAAAGCTGCAACTCCCAATGAAGAAGTAGAAAAATTGCGGCGACAAATCGAAGAATTGCAACGGGAAATTAACAAAATTAAAAAGTCTCAGTAAAACCTCACCCCAGGGAAAAGGGTTTTTTGCCCAATAAGCTATAGCGCTATAGTAAGGGTCTTACCTCTCCCCCCAAAAACTATTGCGACAGAACAAGGTTTTTCTGACCAAAAAGCTATAGCGCTATAGTAAGGGTCTTACCTCTCCCCCCAAAAACTATTGCGACAGAACAAGATTTTTCTGACCAAAAAGCTATAGCGCTATAGTAAGGGTCTTACCTCCCCCCTCAAAAACTATTACGACAGAACAAGGTTTTTCTGACCAATAAGCTATAGCGCTATAGTAAGGGTCTTACCTTCCCCCCAAAAAACTATTGCGACAGAACAAGGTTTTTTGCCCAAAAAGCTATAGCGCTATAGTAAGGGTCTTACCTTCCCCCCCAAAAACTATTGCGACAGAACAAGGTTTTTCTGACCAAAAAGCTATAGCGCTATAGTAAGGGTCTTACCTACCCCTCCCAAAACTATTGCGACAGAACAAGGTTTTTCTGACCAAAAAGCTATAGCGCTATAGTAAGGGTCTTACCTCCCCCTCAAAAACTATTGCGACAGAACAAGGTTTTTCTGACCAAAAAGCTATAGCGCTATAGTAAGGGTCTTACCTCTCCCCCAAAAAAAATATTGCGACAGAATAATGGTTTTTTCCGGCAAAAAACCGTTGGTCAGATCCCTGACTTCTTTAATAAGTCGCGGATCTTGCAACTATTATTCGCCATAGTGCTAGGGTTACAATCCAAACTAAGGCAAAGGGAAAAGCTACAAATCCCAACACAAAGCATAAAGCAAATTGCACTTTGCCACGTTGAGCAAATTTAGCTATGGATTTTTGCCACTTGGGTATATTCCATTCGTCAACGGGAAGTTCTAGCTCTTGAAAAATCTGTCTTGCTTGATTTGCTATTGTCAATGTTTCCCGAACTTTGCCTGTTTGAAGATAGAGGAGAGCTAGGGATTGGAGTGTTTTGGCTTCTGCATGGCGATCGCCTTTTTCGCGCTGAATACCTAGCAACTGCTCGTAAAAATCAATCGCTTTTTGGTATTGTTTTAAGGAATTGTAAGCAATACCTAAATTTTTGAGAGAATTAGATTCCCCACAGCGATCACCTATTTCCCGATAAATAGCCAAAGACTGCTGATAGTTATCAATCGCTGTTTGGTATTCTCCCAAGGAATCGTAAGCATTGCCTAAACCATACAGAGTATTAGCTTCATACTGAAAATTATCTATTTTTTGTAAAATTGCCAGTGCTTTCTCATAATAGTCAATTGCTAATTGGTCTTGCCCTAAAGACTTGTATGCATTCCCTAGGTTACATAAAGAGCCACCTTCCACAGAGGGAACGCCAATTTCTCGGCTAATAGCCAGGGATTGCTGATAGTAATCAATCGCTATTTGATTTTCTTCTAAAGAATAGTAAACATTACCTAAATTATTGAGAGAATTAGCTTCGCCGGAATGATCGCCTATTTCCAGATAAATATCCAGGGACTGCTGATAATAATCAATCGCTGTTTGGTATTCTCCTAAGGAATTGTAATCATTACCTAAATTATTGAGAGAAGTAACTTCACCACAGCGATCGCCTACTTCCCGATCAGCAGCCAAGGATTGCTGATGATAACCAATCGCTGTTTGGTATTCTCCTAAAGAATTATAAACATTACCTAAATTGTTGAGAGATGTAGATTCCCCAGAGCGATCACCTATTTCCAGATAAATATCCAGGGACTGCTGGTGGTAATCACTCGCTGTTTGGTACTCTCCTAAGGAATTATAAACATTGCCTAAACTCCCCAGAACAACAGCTTCATTATGACGCTCATTTATTTGGCGAAAAGTTTCCAGTGTTTGTTGGTAGTATTCTATCGCTTGTTCAGATTGTCCCAAAGAATTATAAACTTGACCAATATGGGTTAAAGCACTCGCTTCACCATTGCGATCGCCAATTTCCTGAAAGATAGCTAGGGACTGTTGGTGATAATCAATCGCTGTTTGGTATTCTTCCAAAGAATTGTAAGCAAAACCCAAGAAGCCTAATGCCCCTCCTATTCCTGACTTATTCTCTTGTAAATCTGGTTGCCATTGCGACAGTAGTTGTTCATATAACTCAACCAGAAGCGAATTTTGCCCAATCATTCTGAGTGGTTCAAACACAGAATTTAAGACTTTATTGGCTAATTCATACTGCTTGAGTTCGCAGTGGTGATAGAAAATTTCCAATTTTATGGGTACTGAATCCCTTGATTCATAGTATGCGATCGCTTTTTCATGTGCCTCGGTTAAATCTCCTGCTTTCTGTTTCACATAAGCCAAAATGAACGGGTGAAATGTAAAGATTCTCTCCCCGTCTTCGTCTCGTTCCTCCTGTAACACAGAACGTCTAACTATTTGCTTTAAATCCTGTTCTGATACTTCCTCATCGGGCATTTGAACAACAGCCGCAGCAGTATTAAAAGGAAGCCGATATACGCTCAAATTCAGCAGCAGTCTTTGTAATTTATCGCTGAGACGGTTAAAACTAGCATCCAACACCTCACACATCCAAATGTCAACTTTACCCCGGTGTAAACCCCTCAATTTCTCATCAGTCAACAAATGGGGTACATCAGCCAAACCATACTTCTGCAAATAGCTAATCTGGGGATCTGACTCTTCCTCTTTCCGCAAAAAACCTGCCACCAACATCAGTAAAAGAGGATGTCCCTGTGCTTTAGTCACAAATTCCTCTAATTCCGTTTCAGTACCCAAAATCCCCAAAACCTTTAACAAAGAAGCACCATCTACCGCTTGCAAACCCAACAAAGGCAACCATCGTGATTTGATTTCTGCTAAATTGGGACGTTCCCTTGTTGTCACCAGGATTTTGCTTTTTCCACCACATTCCAGCCATCCTTGGAAAAATTCCTCATACATGAAATCCAAAGATTGTCCATCCTGTTTGAGCAAACTTTCCAAATTGTCGATGACGAGTAAATATTGCCCTTCCCGTAGATGATTAACCAAGGCATTCACTAGAGACAATTCTGGAATTCCTTCTACAGATTTTTGTGGCATTCCCAACCGCAGCAAAACCCGTCGCGCTAATTCGCTAAAAGTGACTCTGCGGCTAACATCTGCCCAAAATTTTCCCTTAAATTCGTCACTTTCATCTTCATAGATTTTGGCAGCTAAAGTTGATTTACCAAAACCACCCACACCCGTAACTCCAATTAAGCGGATAGTATCATCTTCCATCCATTGCCGAATTTGCTCAATTTCTTCCCTCCGTCCTTGCCAACAGTCTAAACTAGGACGCATTTCATCGAGATTGAGCAGAGTTTGTAGGATTGGTGGACTTGTACCCTGGTTAACAATCAGCGTGTCAACATTGAGCTTTCAGTCAGAGTTGAGTCTGTCACCAATTTGCATATCTGTGGCTGTAGCTTGTTCTGTATAATACAATTTTTCCTGATTTTGAAAAGTCTGAGTTCTACTGCTGTTGTCTTGAGTATTATTGATTTGAACTTGAATCTGCTGCGCTAGTGTCCGAACTTCTTGAGCAAATCCAGGCTCAAGTGTCATAAAAGCATCTAAATATCGAGTAACCTCTGTTAATTCAGATTGGGAACCTTGTTCAACGGCTACTATAGCTTTCACCGCTTCCGGATTCCCTTGCAGTTTACGCCGAATTTTATTCTGTAACTCCTTCAGCAGCTTTCCTACACCCATTTCCGTAACTTTGCCTACAGCACCTTGGATAACCCCACCAAAGGCAATCTCTGCGATTTTTGCCGCTGTTAAGTTTGCTAACATAGGATAATCTTAAGTATATTTACTATATTTTTGCAATTGGTTAAATTTTAATGTACCAATTTCTACTTACGTATTTTAGCAACAGATCCAATTGTAGAGGCAGGGTAACCCCATCCCTACTAAACTACTCCCTTCTCATTCTAAGATTACCGATAGAAATTTCTCCCCCTCTTCCCCCTCTTCCCCCTCTTCCCCCTCTTCTCCCTCTTCCCCCTCTTCCCCCTCTTCCCCCTATGAATAGGTCTGACTCAATTCGGTAATTTTCTAGCCCGACAGGAGTAATCATGTATCCCATTCATGTTAAACACTTCTTTCTCCACCCCAATTGCTCAGCAGCAGAAAACGAGAAAAAAAGTTTCAAATTAGGATTATTATCGCCTTTTAGGTAGAAAATAAGAAACCGGGTTTATGCTGAACAGCTCATAAACCCGGTTTTTCCTGAACATGCTGTGAGGAATTGCTCAATATGTCTATTAAATTCACCAAGGGACTGTATACATTAGCTGCTATTGTTACTTTTATTCTCTTTTTACCAGGAATTTCCCTGGCACTACCAGCCCCATTAAATACTACATCTACTAGTATTATTGCCCAATTTCCCACCGACTCAGCAATTAACCTTACTCCCCGAGTCCGTCAACAACTCCAAGGGGTACGTCAACGTCGTAACCGCGATATTCAGGCAGTTTTAGACCCATCTGAAATTGCCGAACTCAGACGATACATCCGTTCTGGAGATAACCTCCATCAAGCCATAGAAAAACTAACATTGCAACCAGACCGACGGGAAATGATTCAGGCAATAGTCAAAATTAGTGACCTGAAGATGAAAGCAATTTTATCCCAGTATACTTCCCATTGAAAATACTTAGTGTCTTCCTGTCTAGGTGGTAATAAATATTGAACCACTAAGAGGGTGTTTATAAAATAAATATAAAACTCCCGTGAGGATCTAGAAACCGGGTTTATGAAGGCATACATACTCAAATTCTCGGTTCTCCACCTATTCCAAACCCGGTTTCTTTAACTAAGATAAATCGCTAACACTGCCAAATCTTCACAGTTCCATCAACACTGCTGCTAGCAAGCAACTGTCCATGAGCGCTAAAGGTAACAGATTCAACGCTGGATAAATGTCCTTTGAGGGTGCGAATTAGTTCCCCAGTGTGCAGGTTCCAAATTTTAACAGTCTTGTCACCACTGGCACTAGCAAGAATTTTACCATCTGGACTAATGGCTACTGAGTAAACTTCATCTTTATGTCCAGTCAGGTTATGAATTACTTCACCTGTGTTGATATTCCACAACTTGATAGTTTCATCAGCGCTACCACTAGCAAGAATTTTACCATCTGGGCTAATGGCTACTGAGTAAACTATGGATTCATGTTCCCCAAGAGTATTAATTAATTCTTTTGTCTTTAAATTCCAGAGTTTAATTGTTTTGTCGTAACTAGCACTAGCAAGAATTTGACTATCTGGGGTAATGGCTACAGAATTCACCCAATCCCCATGTTCCATTACTGGCAGGTTTCCTTCTGGGGTACGCACTGCGTTTCCTGTTTGCAGATTCCACAGTTGCACACTTTTAGCGCGATCGCCACTGGCAAGAATTTCTCCATCTGGACTAATGGTAAGGTAATTAACTCCATATAAATATCCAGTGAATTGGCGAATTAACTTCCCAGTTTCCAAATTCCACAACTCAATATTGCCACTCAGACTGCAAGTGGCAATAATTTTACCGTCTGGGCTAAAGGTAACAGATTTGAGAATACCTCCCATTCCCTCCAAGGTACGAGTTATTTTTCCTGTTTTCAGGTTCCACAGCTTAATAAAGGAACGACCACTGGCAAGAAACTGCCCATCTGGACTAAAGGCGATCGCTGGGGAATTACCCGTAAATGTATGTATACATTGAAAACTTTCAGCTGCAAGCGATGAATTACCCCTGTTGGTGAAGTTAGAATCTATATCTTTTGCCGTTACAACTCGCGGTGTTGGTTGCATAGTCTTAACAGCCACTGTCGCAAAGTTATCTACACTAGGATAGAAATTCTTCGTAGCTGCACTCTCGGCAGCGGTATTCAATAAGGTAGATGAATTATTGGATACACCGTATTCTACAGACATATTCACTCACAAAATTAATAGGATGACAAATTTTTGAGATATAAGTTTGCCAGTCAAAACTGATGTCTAGACTGTGGAAACTCACGTTCTAATTTGGAAATAGATGCTAAATTTCTGTCTTGATACAGATTTAGCAACCAAAATATTTAAAGCTGAAAGTCACTCTATTCTAATACTTGGATTATTCCTTTGGCATCCCCCTTGAGGATAATATATGGTTTTTAATTGGACTTAAATAAAAGGGGATCAATTTTCATGACTTGATATTGAGGAATATTAATTAAGCTTAAATCACGAAGGCTGGAAGTATCAATCCAAAACGCTAAAATCTTAATTGTTTCTTAAGAATTAGTGACTTTACTGATGAATATTGATGAATATTTTGGTGATTTTTGAGGAATTATTGAGAATGATTTGGAGTATATTTTAAACCACTCAAGTTAATACCTACGTATCAATTCTTTTCTCTGTTGTATCTACTAACCGTAACATTGTCATTCGTGATTTTACGTAGAAACAGAAAAGAGTATGGAGTAAGAGAACCCCTGGTACGCAAGAAGGTACAATTTGGCAAGTCCTATAATTAAACCCTGCCCTTAGAAAGTTCGTTAATCATGTCGGAAGAAGATATTCGTGCCACGCGGCTAGAAAAAGTAGAACAAATCAAACAGTTGGGAATGAATCCCTACGCTTATCGTTGGGAATCCACCCATCACACAGCAGATTTACAAGCAAAATTTGCCGATTTAGGCAATGGTGAAGAAGTAGATTTGGAAGTTAGTGTTGCTGGACGCATTATGACGCGTCGCGTCTTTGGTAAGCTGGCTTTCTTCACGTTGCAAGATGAAACTGGTACAATCCAGCTTTATCTGGAGAAAAAACGTATCAGCGCAAGCATGGCAGATATTGATGCTAATGCTTTTAATCACCTCAAAAATCTCACTGATGTGGGCGACATCATGGGAGTTAAAGGCACTATTAAACGGACTGAAAAGGGCGAATTATCAGTTTTTGTCAAACAATACTCTATTTTAACGAAATCTCTCTTGCCCTTGCCTGATAAGTGGCATGGGTTAACTGATGTTGCCAAGCGCTATCGTCAAAGATACGTAGATTTAATTGTTAATCCTGAAGTCCGGCAAACTTTTCGCCGTCGTGCCCAAATCACTGCTGGTATTCGTCGTTACTTGGAATCAAGGGATTTTATTGAAATTGAAACCCCGGTTTTGCAAAGTGAAGCTGGAGGTGCTGATGCCCGTCCCTTTGTGACCTACCATAATACCCTAGATATGGAGTTATACTTACGTATTGCTACAGAACTCCATTTGAAGCGGTTGATTGTGGGTGGGTTTGAGAAGGTGTTTGAGTTGGGGCGGATTTTTCGTAATGAGGGGGTTTCTACCCGTCACAACCCGGAATTTACTGCCATTGAAGTTTACCAGGCTTATGCTGATTATCACGATATGATGGCGTTGACGGAGGGAATTATGACCACCGTTGCCCAGGAAGTCATTGGTAGCTTGAAGATTACCTACCAAGGGAAAGAGGTGGATTTAACCCCCCCTTGGCGAAGGGTAACAATGCACGATTTAGTTGAGGAATATGCAGGTTTGGATTTTAACTCTTTCGAAAACCTAGATGAAGCAAAAACTGCCTGTAAAAATGCTGAAATTGAAGGTATAGAAGATTGCCCTTCCCTGGGTAAACTATTGAATGAAGCCTTTGAACAAAAAGTGGAAGAGAATTTAATTCAGCCTACCTTTGTGATTGATTACCCGGTGGAAATTTCCCCCCTAGCCAAACCACACCGTTCCCAACCTAACTTGGTAGAAAGGTTTGAGTTATTTGTGGTGGGAAGAGAAACAGCCAATAGCTTCTCCGAACTTACCGATCCAGTGGATCAACGTCAACGCTTGGAAGGACAAGCAGCTAAGAAAGCTGCAGGTGATTTAGAAGCCCAAGGAGTAGATGAAGACTTCCTCATAGCTTTAGAACACGGAATGCCCCCTACGGGTGGTTTGGGTATCGGAATTGACCGACTGGTGATGTTGCTCACTGATTGTGCCAGTATTCGGGATGCGATCGCCTTTCCGTTATTAAAGCCAGAGAAATCAGAACCATCTCCAGAATCAGCAACTTAGCAAAAGTAGGAAAACAAACAGTAGAACCCCGACTTCTGGGAAAAATCGGGGTTCTCACTCAAAAAACATTTAATACTGTGACACTTCATAGAGATGTGCAAAAAAAGTGGTCTTACCATCTTTCCACGTCTATTTAGGGTTGTGCCAATGCCCCATGCCAACTTTTCAAATTGTACCAAAAAAGCCGTCCTCAGAGGTTATTTATAAAGTAAATCTTAAGACCTAAGAAACCGGGTTTTTCCGAGACTAAGTACGATAATATTCGATACTTCACCCAGAGAAA
>JASJCY010000110.1 GCA_030065825.1 Nostocaceae cyanobacterium
GTCCCGCTAGAAAATTACCGAATTGACTGAGAGGGGGAAGAGGGGGAAGAGGGGGAAGAGGGGGAAGAGGGGGAGAAATTTTTATCGGTAATCTTAGAACGAGAAGGGAGTAGCACATTTATCAGTTAGCTGTGAGACTTGGATAAATTATCTACAGTAAATTAAGGTTTGTACTCTCACTCATCGACAACAGATTATGACAATCTCGTAAGTCGTTAATTAATCTCAAATTAGAAATTTACACTTGAGAAATGGTAGCTAATTTTTCAGCTAATGCTCTATTTACAACTTGTAATTGTTGGTTGTTCTTGCGAGAAAACCACATTCTCCGACCAGCTGAGGTCAGATTTGATTCACAAATTTCGGTCAAACACAAGAGTTCATCACCGTTGATATGACCGGGGTTTTTGCTGTCAAAAAACTGGATGTGGGAGTCCTTTAGCCTCTCTTGTGGAATACCTCGTAGTCCTTCCTTAAGTACGTGGGGATGGGTAAAACGAACAACCCCAGCTTGGGAGTCATATTCATCCCCAAAGCGATCGCGTCCTAAAAAGTCCATTAACTCTGCAATATGTTTTGGTGTGGGTACATCGTAACGGGGATAGAAATCTTTCCAAAAAACTGGTAAAAAGCGATAGGTGCGGTAACCAGCAGAAATTAGCAACCAGTATAATTTCCCTTGGACATAATTACTACGCAATTTATTGACAGCACCAATCCAGGCACGTGATAATATTGAACTAGACCATGCAGTAGGGTCGATAATAGTGTCACCAGAATAAACGACACTAATATTTTCTCCTTGAAATTGGGTATTATACATTAACAAAGTAGAAAAACCTTTTAACTGTTCTGTTTCATCGTCTCTGAACAGGATTACCCAATTCTTATTAGATAAGTCTATATCAAAGACATCCCGTTTTACACCCTGAAAATGGGTACTCAGCAGCAAATACATATCTTCCACATCTGCTGTTAATAAATCTACAGTGCGAATCAATTGACTATTCATAGCAGTATCAAAATCAATTATGCGGATATTTTAAGTTAAGTCATATCTTCTACCACTGCTATCAATCGGGTTTATTGATAATCACTGAACCTAAAAACCTTAATTTTTGGTTTATAAACTCGGTTTATGTGCTTTTGTTAGCAATGGTGCAAGATTTAGTTTCAGTTAAACTCATATAAAAAAATACCAACCTTTATATAAGAACCCATATATAAGAACCCATATATAAGAACCCATTTATAATTTTGTCACCCACTTAGATTTGCAGAAAACACAAATGATATATAAAGGTTGGCTGTTTCGTAAACTGGAGTTAATTATCTAATCCAACTATAGTCTATGACTCTGAGGTATTTATTGAATGTATGTGTCAGAAACCAATTCGTCACCATGTAAATAGTGAATAGTCCTAATTTACGAAAAGTTTTGCAACTTATCTCTAATCTATCTCTATAATCATTCTGTATTAATATTGGCATTCAAATCTCTGTCTATTTTGCGATCGCAGTTTTCACCATCAAAAATACCGTCGGATAACGACAAAGACTGTTGATAGTTTTTCCATTTTAGATTTAGAGTCTATTTTGAGACAGTTCTCCATCTGTCACTACAAACTTAATTCTTCTTAATACTCCCTCATCTCCCCTCTCTCCCTCATCTTCCCTCTCTCCCCTCTCTCCCTCATCTTCCCCCTCTCCCTCATCTTCCCTCTCTCCCTCATCTCCCCTCTCTCCCTCATCTTCCCTCTCTCCCTCATCTTCCCTCTCTCCCTCATCTCCCTCATCTTCCCTCTCTCCCTCATCTTCCCTCTCTCCCTCATCTCCCCCCTCTCCTCTCTCTCCCTCATCTCCCTCATTTCTCTCGCACTTCCACCACTCCTCGAAACATATTCATCCCACAGGTAAAGATATATTCCCCTGGCTTTTGTGGGGTAAATTCCACTGGGGTGACGTTATTGTTCGCTAAATTTTGGGCAATATGAAAATCAGGGAACAACACCGTTTCTAAACAAGTACTGGGGTCACGTCTTAAAAAATTTAACCTTACAGGTTCCCCTACCTTAACCACAATGCGACTCGGTTTATAACCACCATCTACTGCAATTGTTATTTCCTGTATCCCCTCTTGGACTTTTACTTGCTGCAACGAAGTTTTACTAAACAGAAACCACCACAACTCCACCCCCATCAAAGCCAAACCACCCACAGTCACAGCAATCTTCAACGACAAAGGTTGTTCAAGACGCTGAAATTGCTTGCTTGGTGAGGATATCTCTGCTGCTTGGACTCCCAACGCACCCCCCAACAGCAATCCCAAACCTATAACAGTTCCCAAAACCTTACCCTTGATAACCATAACTCACTTCCAATAACTTACTTCCAATTAAATCTTCTTGTCTATCCTGGAGGTATGTGTAAGTTCTTTAATTTTAAGCTACATCTAGTGATTGATTAGCACAGAAAACTACTAAATTTAAGTAAACAATCAAGATTAACAACAATGAATAAAGAAGTTTTAGCAGCAATCGCTATATTTGTACTTGGCTTTGGTTTAATTTCTCGCAGGTTAGAAAAAAGCATCTTCACTCCACCAATGGCTTATGTCACCTTTGGCTTAGTAATTAATTCTCCAGCATTAGGACTAGTAAAAGAAGTAGAAATAACTAAGGAAGTTATTAAAATTATCGCAGAAATCACCTTAGCGATAGTTCTTTTTACTGATGCTTCGCGGATTCAGTTTAAACTCTTACGTCGAGAATATAATTTACCTTTGCGTTTACTGACTATTGGTTTACCTGTGACTATTCTTTTGGGTACGATTTTAGCTGTGATATTGTTTCCTACACAATTAAATATTTGGGAAGCAGCTGCTTTAGCGACTGTTCTTGCACCTACAGATGCAGCGTTAGGTCAAGCTGTAGTTAATAATTCTCGCGTACCGGCTTGTATTCGCCAAGCTATTAATATTGAAAGTGGTTTGAATGATGGTATTTGTTTACCAATTCTCTTATTTTTTGTTTCTTTAGCAGCAGAAAGTCAACAAAATAATACGGCTAGTTATTGGCTGAATTTTGCCAGTAAACAAATTGTTTTTGGCGCGGTGATTGGTATAGTAGTGGGTTACTTTGGTAGCAAGTTAATTACTAAAAGTGTCCAAGGTAAATGGATGACTCATTCCTTTGAAGATTTAGCAATGTTAGGACTATCTATTTTAGCTTATACTTCGGCTGAGTTAATTGGTGGAAATGGTTTTATTGCTACTTTTTGCGCAGGTTTAAGTTTAGCTACTATTGCTACTGAATCAGTTGTGGAATGCTTATATGAATTTGGCGAAGCAGAAGGACAATTACTGACTTTAATAACTTTTCTGCTATACGGTGCGGTAATAGTTTTACCAACTTTATCACAGGCTAGTTGGCAAGTTTGGTTATATGGGATATTGAGTCTAACAATTATTCGCGTCTTAGGAGTTGTAATTGCCACCAGCAGTTTAAAATTACAGCTAGATAGTATTTTATTTTTGGGCTGGTTTGGACCAAGGGGTATTGCCTCAATTGTTTACGGTTTATTAATTATAGAAAAAGAAGGATTACAGAATAGCGAACTAATCTTTTCAACGATGGTAGTTACAGTTTTAATCAGCGTATTTGCCCATGGTTTAACCGCTTTCCCTGGGGCAAATTGGTATGCTAATCGAGTTGCAGATAAGCAAGATATTCACCATCGAATGCCTGAAATGATGCCCGTGGAAGAAATACCTGTTCGTTTACCCTGGCGAGAATAAATGTTAAATATAAAGCAGAATAAAACAGCAATAAATATATAGCAACCTCATGTCTATCGCTATACTTATAGGACTTACGCAACTGGCACATTTTTTCTTGTAGAGTGTGTGACGCTACGAAAGGATGTGAAGGTAGAAATAAGACTTCCGACCTCACGCACTAGCTACCAATTGTGACACTATCGTAAGTCCTGACTTAATAAGTAAGTAGGCACAATAAAACCTATCTATTTTTACTGTTGTAAAAGCTATGGAATCACCTATTTCTAAGGTGGTAGTTGATTACAATAATCATCATTAACCCTCTTTGATAAATCTCTGGAGATAATTATCTAAAAGCATTGTTATATAAGCTTTTCGTTCAAAAACTATGATTTGTAGCTGATTGACTGACAAATCTTTTTGATGTAGGTTGGGTTGTAGCTTGCTTCCCCGGAGGGGTAGCATGTAGACGCAACAGCGGCTTTGAGCAGAGTAAACCAACAACTGCAACCGATTGCGTTGGGTGGAGGGGCTACAAAATTTCAACACTTCCAAGACTTTTGTCAGTCAACCAGGATTTGTAGATGTGGAACGGAAATAAACGCTTAAATCAGCTTCCCGTAATACCAATTTGAAAAAAGAATGCGACACATTGTTGGTTGGTAGGGACGCGGTTTCCGCGTCCCTACAATTGGATGTTTTGCAAACATTTTTTGATTTGGTATAAGAGGTTTAAAAATTGAACATAATTTTTAATTTTCCAGAGTGACAAAAGAGGGTTAAAGATTATCCATCTCAACTACAAAACCAATTACTAATGATTCATACTTCGAGGTTGAAACTGACGCAAACGCAAAGCATTACTCACCACAGAAACTGAACTAAAAGCCATCGCACCACCAGCAATTATCGGATTCAATAACCAGCCAAAAATCGGAAACAAAATTCCCGCAGCAATGGGAATCCCAGCCACATTATAAATAAAGGCAAAAAATAGATTTTGGCGAATATTACGAATAGTAGCGCGACTAAGCCCAATTGCCGTCACAATCCCCTGTAAATCCCCAGAAATCAACGTGATGTCACTCGCTGCGATCGCCACATCTGTTCCCGTACCAATGGCAATTCCCACATCTGCTTGTGCAAGTGCTGGTGCATCATTAATACCATCTCCCACCATGGCGACAATTTTTGACTGATGTCTTCTGTATTTCTCCCCTTGTATAGACTTGACAATCGTCGCTTTTTGGTCTGGTCTTACTTGGGCAAAAACTCTTTTTATACCCACTTCTTGAGCGATCGCTTCTGCGGTTTGCTGGTTATCTCCCGTCAGCATCACCACCTCTAAACCCAATCCTTGCAAAGTTTGCACTGCTTCTCTACTAGATGGCTTTAGGGCATCAGCAATCCCAAATATGCCGACAATTTCCCCATCTACTGCCATCCATACCACAGTTTTTGCATCTGCTTCCCAATTATGTTGATAGTTACGCAAGTTTTCAGTATTAATATTTAATTCTTCCATCCATCTTTGGGTACCAATTTGTACCAGACGGTCAGAAACAATACCTTGGACACCAGAACCTGCAAATGCCTCAAAATCCTTGACATCAACTTCTACTTTAACTTCTTGGGATTGTCCATAATTAACAATAGCCTCCGCTAGAGGATGTTCTGATTGTCTTTCCAATGCTGCTGCTAACCGCAATAGTTTTAACTCATTCTGATTAGCGGTTCCATCCACAGACACAAAATCTGTCACCGTCGGTTTACCCATTGTTAACGTGCCTGTTTTATCTAAAATAATGGTTTGAATTTGGTGTGCTAACTCTAAACTTTCCGCATCCCGAATTAAAATCCCATTCTCCGCACCTTTACCCGTACCCACCATGACAGAGGTAGGTGTAGCTAAACCCAAAGCACAGGGACAAGCAATAATCAGTACACCCACGGTGGTAATCAAGGCTAAAGTAAAATTACCCATAAAATTAAACCACAGCACAAAAGTAATGATGGCGATCGCAATTACCGCAGGTACAAACCATCCCGTTACTTGGTCTGCTAGCCTTTGAATAGGTGCCTTTGAACCTTGTGCTTGTTGCACTAATTTGACAATTTGTGCCAAAAATGTATCTTTCCCTACTCTTATAGCTCGGAATTTAAAGCTACCTGTTTTATTAATTGTTGCTCCAATGACCTCATCACCGGGTTGTTTTTTCACAGGTACACTTTCACCCGTCACCATAGATTCATCTAAGGTAGAAGTACCTTCTAGGACTTCTCCATCCACAGGAATTTTTTCCCCAGGACGGACTAAAACAATATCATTTACTTTTACCTCTTGTATGGGAATATCAATTTCTTTGCCATTACGAATTACCCTCGCAGTTTTCGCTTGTAAACCCATCAGTTGACGAATTGCTTGTGAGGTTTGTCCCCTAGCGCGATTTTCAAACAACCGTCCTAACAGAATCAAGGTAATCACCACCGCTGCGGTTTCGTAATAGACTTCAGCCTGTAAACCTTGAGCAGTTAAAATATT
The DNA here is from genome assembly GCA_030065825.1 of Nostocaceae cyanobacterium. Classification (GTDB taxonomy): domain Bacteria; phylum Cyanobacteriota; class Cyanobacteriia; order Cyanobacteriales; family Nostocaceae; genus JASJCY01. The sequence goes on from JASJCY010000110.1 coordinate 6,321, forward strand.
AGGGAAAATAGTCACAAACAAAGAATAGAAAAATGCTGCACTCGTACCCAAAGCAATGAGAGTATCCATGGTTGCAGCGTGGTTTTTTAATGCCTTCCAACCATTGATATAGAAACCATAACCACACCAAAATTGCACAGGTATAGTTAAAATCAACTGCAACCAAGGGTTATGTAACCATATGGGAATCAAAGGTAAATCTAACCCAGTCATCATCGGTAGAGAACCGATAATCAGGATAATACTAATTACTGCTCCCACACTCACCTTAGTAATTAAATCCCGTGACTGTGCCAAATGAGCCTTTTTTTCCTGATCATTATCTTGTGCAAACACATCTTCTGAAAGGGTATGGACTGAATATCCCGCAGCTTCCACAGCCCCTTGAATTTCTTCTACATTGGTGATTTGAGGATTATATTGAACTGTAGCTTGTTCCGCACCAAAATTAACGCTACATTCACTCACCCCAGGAACTTCCCCAATTGCGGTTTCTATTCTTTTCGCACAGGAAGCACAACTCATACCTCCTAGTTTTAGAGTCAGATTATCTAAATTAGCGCTCATATAACTACTTCCAGCTAGAGAACCTAAATCTATCCTAGAATTTCTAGTTCTCTAATTACCAGCGTGACGCTGGTAACGAGGGTTTGGAGGTTCTGCCTCCTGTTATCGGAGTTGGTGCAAGTTGTTAGAACCATCGCACATAATAAATTTCCTTGTAGTGAGAAATTAGTGAGACTTCGTAGGCAATAAACATTTATTTTTCGCATTATGACCAAAATACGTTGTTTTATGCCTCTGTATATAAACTTTTTAGGTAATACAGAGAACTTACTATTCCGTTATTACTGGTAGAACATCAGTTTTTGACTATAGCGAAGCGAGTAAATTTTCAAAGGTTGCTAGGAAGAGTACGAACCATCGCACTATAATAAATCTCCTTGTAGTGAGAAATGAGTGAGACTTCCTAGGCAATAAACATCTATTTTTCGCATTATGACCAAAATACGTTGTTTTATGCCTCTGTATATAAACTTTTCAGGTAATACAGAGAACCTACTGTTACGTCATTCCTGGTAGAACATCAGTTTTTGACTATAGCGAAGCGAGTAAATTTTCAAAGGTTGCTAGGAAGAGTACGAACCATGTGATAACTTGCACCAATCTCAGAAACCGGGTTTCTTAAGATCATTGACCTGTAAAATCCTACATTTTGGTTTAGAAACCCGGTTTCTCTATACTTGTTGAGAATGGTGCAAGTTGTTAGAACCATCGCACTATAATAAATCTCCTTGTAGTGAGAAATGAGTGAGACTTCCTAGGCAATAAACATCTATTTTTCGCATTATGACGAAAATACGTTGTTTGATGCCTCTGTAGGTAACTTTTTCAGGTAATACAGAGAACTTACTATTCCGTCATTCCTGGTAGAACATCAGTTTTTGACTATAGCGAAGCGAGTAAATTTTCAAAGGTTGCTAGGAAGAGTACGAACCATCGCACTATAATAAATCTCCTTGTACTGAGAAATGAGTGAGATTTCGTAGGCAATAAACATCTATTTTTCTCATTATGACGAAAATACGTTGTTTTATGCCTCTGTAGGTAACTTTTTTAGGTAATGCAGAGAACTTACTATTCCGTTATTCCTGGTAGACCATCAGTTTTTGACTATAGCGAAGCGAGTAAATTTTCAAAGGTTGCTAGGAAGAGTACGAACCATGTGATAACTTGCACTTCCAAAAAGGATAACCAGGAGGTGTAGCCTCAACTCCCCTAGTTACCAGCGTGACGCTGGTAACCAGAACAAATTTTCAAAGGTTGCTAGGAAGAGTATGAACCATGTGATAACTTGCACTTCCAAAAAGGATAACCAGGAGGTGTAGCCTCAACTCCAGAACTAGGTTGTTTTATGCCTCTGTAGGTAACTTTTTCAGGTAACTATAAAAAATTACTATTCCGTTATTCCTGGTAGAACATCAGTTTTTGACTATAGCGAAGTGAGTAAATTTTCAGTCGCAACCATTCCTCCACTGGGGGACTTCCCGCAAGGATGTTAATTATAATCAGAACTTATCCTTTAAGAAATTTAGTTTTGCAATTCACATGGTTTATGCTTTTTTGTCGAATTTTTCTCGAAAAATTATTCACGTAATTACGTTGTTTGATGCTAAACTAAAAAAAAGTAGTTTTGGGACACTCCTGACCATTGGTTACTCAAAACAGCTAGAAGCCTATTGTTTTCGTAGTAGATAACCTAAAAGTCAAAATTTCATCACATCGCAAAAGACCAATTTTCATTTCCCCCACTCACTTCATAAATACCTGCATTTGACAAAATACATTTAATGTGGTATGTGTACTGCATCTATAATCCCTCGCTGCGGGGAATTAAGAATTAAGAATTAAGAATTAAGAATTAAGAATTAAGAATTAAGAATTAAGAATTAAGAATTAAGAATTAAGAATTAAGAATTAAGAATTAAGAATGCTTACATAGGAGGCTTTTGTGCCCCTTAAAATGGTTTGTTTATTCACAACAAAGAAAAATCCCACTTCTAAAAAACCATGAGTAATTCAGGTTTATTAGCAGTGAGATAATTAAGTGTAATATGAACTTGATTTGCTGTTCAGCTTTTTAATTCAACTCTTGTTTTTTTAGCTCTAAAAAACATCAAGATTTTTTTGCCTCCATCAGAAAAGTATTACCTCAAATAGTTTTGTCTCTAATGGTAAATAAAAAAATCAACGAACTTCATATGTTAAGCAATACCATGATAACCTGTATTTGACAAATCAAATATTAGTCTTATTCTTTATTCTTATACTGTTTTCCATTACTTTTCAACTCCCTTTATCAAAACTTCAATTTTTAATTGTAAAAATATTTTTTTTAGTGTTGAAATTTTAAAAAATACTCTCTATTCAAAGTGAATAAGCAATCCGATTTAATTTTTGTATGCCCTTCGGACACACTAGGTGAACGCAAAAGCGTAGTGCAGCCATATTATTTCTGGGGACTGGAAATAGGGAACTATTACTTCTTAACGCTAGAAGATTATCGAATTGAGTGAGACCAATTCATAGGGGGAAGAGTGAGAAGAGAGGGAAGAGGGGGAGAAATTTTTTGACGAAACGTAAATAAAGAGTGAAGCCTTTACCAATGACATAGACGCGTTAGCGGCTACTTTCAGAAGCCACTACGTGTCTACCCGCAGGGTATGACAAATGATGACTCTAAAAGCGTTCGCTTGTACCTACCTACTTAATTAATCAAATATATTTAGCACAAATTAGCAATCTATGGTGGTGAGTGCTAATAGTTAAAAACATAAATATTAGCAGTCAATGGTGGAGACTGCTAGATTTTTGGCTATTTTTTTTATCTATAATAGTGATAGGAAATAAATTTTTTGACATCAAAAATTTCAAAATTGCCAACTTAATTGTAATTAAAGATTTGGAGGTTTGGAATGAAGTACACATTCGAGATTGTTGGAGTGTCTCCAATTGTAGATTTTTTTCATCATCAACAACAGACAGCCACAAAACCTCAAACTCAAGGGGTGGAATATCTAGGGAGTCATAAGTGTACCTTAGATGCTTTGATTGAAACTGTGGAAGAAATACCGTCAACAAAGTGGAGTTGGGAAAAGGATAAAGTAGTGGACACAGTTATCGAATTCTGGATGAATAATCCAGATAGTATTCACTATTGGAAATCCCGTTTAGTAGATGCAGGTAGCAATAATTTAATAGTAGCGAGATTGGCAGATATCAAGTCTTTGCGTAGTGAATTTGAATCCCTTTTGGGTGAAGATTGGTAAGTTGTTGATGATTGTTGAGTAGGTAAAAATCCTACTCAATTAGATAACTACGCCAAACTGGGTTAGTATCTTGAGAATTGGCATCTTTTAGTAATAGTCGCCAAGTTTTGCCTTGTTTTTGTCGTTGTAGGTAAATATCAAAGGGTTTTTGAGATTGCTGCAGGTGTTTTTTGGGGAGTTGAAATATGAGATCGTAACTTCCCTGCAGATGATAAGTTTGTAAATTTTGAACCATCAGGGGTTGTCGTTCCGTAATTGATAATCGATTAATTTCAAATCCCTGAAAATCGAGATCCAGTTTTTGACTTAATTGCTGTTGAGTTTGCTTTAGCTGGATTGCGATCGCTTTTTGTACTAACTGAGTATTTGGTGTAAACAAACTATTACAAGCTGTCAGAGATACAAGTACAATTCCTATCAAAATCAGCCGCAACATGAGATTTTTCATTTTTTGTTGTACATGTCTAGTAACACGTCTCTTCAAATAGCAGCAATTTCATGAGGTAGATAGTGGACATTACGGTGCCATAAATCCAGAATAATAGGTATGATTTAATACTTATTGTTAGATAATTTTATTATTTCTACGATTGCAATTTATAAATATGCCAGTTTTACCTCAATTTATTGCACTACCGTCCTTAGAGTCAACAATTGATGTCTCACCCCTAACTGTTGCACCAGAAACACTATTATTCGATGCGATCGCTTTAATGGCAAAACAGAGCAAAGGTGAAGTCAATGCTGTTTTAGTAGTTGAAGATTTACAGGTAGTGGGATGTTTAACAGAACAAGATGTAGTGCGGTTAGTGGCTAGGGGTGTTGATTTGAGAACAACCAAAATTTCTGCGGTTATGAACACCCCGGTGGTAACATGTCAACGGTCTGAACTTGAAGATAGGGCAGGGGTAATTGCTCTGTTTAGGGAACATTGTTTGCGTTTACTCCCGATTGTAGATGAGCAAGGTCAACTAGTAGGGGTTATTACACCAGAAAGTATTTGTCAAGCCCTAGAGTTTGACTTATTTACCTGGGTAGGGGGTTCAACTGAGGAAAAGTGCCAGATAGGGTTTGACAAGGGTGCAAAGGCTTTAGGAGAAATAAATTTCCAGTTAGTCGATGACATTGCTGATCGCACCTTGATCGAGGAACAACTACGACAATCTCAGCAAATGTTGCAGTTGATTTTAGACCATATTCCCCAAAGTGCTTTCTGGAAAGATCGCAATTCAGTTTATTTGGGTTGTAACCGTAAATTTGCCCTAGATGCTAATGTTGGTCTACCGGAAAATATTATTGGCAAGACTGACTACGATTTCCCTTGGACTCGGGAGGAAGCAGACTGGTATCGTCAATGTGATCGGCAGGTTATGGAGTCCAATCAGGTAGAATTACACATCATAGAGACTCAGCAACACGCAGATGGTAAGCAAATTTGGTTAGACACTAACAAGATTCCCCTCCATGACGCAAAGGGTAATGTTGTGGGTATTCTTGGCACTTATGAAGACATTACCTCCCGCAAGGAAGCAGAAGCAAAATTAAAGCAGACTCAGGAAAGGTTACAGGCAATTTTAGATAACTCTCCAGCTGTTATTTATGTATTAGATACTCAACTGAGATACCAGCTGATCAACCGACAGTTTGAAAAGCTATTTCACATCACTCAAGAGCAAATTTTAGGCAAAAGTATATATGATATTTGGTCTGGTGAGATTGCTGAGGGTTTTGCTGTGAGTCTCCACAAGGTTCTGGCAGAGGGTGTACCCTTAGAATTTGAAAATGTTGCTCCTCATGAGGATGGTCTACATACCTACATTTCTTTCAAGTTTCCCCTAAAAGATGCTAATGGTGTCCCTTTTGCGATTTGTGGCATCTCCACGGATATCAGCGAACGCAAAAAAGCTGAGGACTCTCTGTTGCACTTTCGCACAGCCATAGAAAGCAGCAGCGATGCCATTGCCATCTGTGAACTAACAGGTAATGTAGTATATATCAATCCAGCCTTCACCGAACTATTTGAGTATTCCTGGGAAGAATTGCAAAAGGCTGGTGGGGGGGGAGTACTTTTTCAGCATGGGAAAGAGTTTCAAAAAATACTAGCTACCGTTCAGACTGGTAAGTCTTGGCGTGGTGAAGTTATCATGGAAACTATTACTCAGATGAGTTTAGAAATTTACCTCCGAGTTGATCCTATTAGAGATGCTACTGACAAAATTGTCGGGCTAGTGGGCATTTATACAGATATTACTGAACGCAAGCGGGCAGAAGAAAGTTTACGCTTGCGCGATCGGGCGATCGCCGCTAGCAGTAATGGAATTCTCATTTCTGACATCAGAATGCCAAGCCAGCCAGTTACTTATGTCAATCCTGCTTTTGAAGCCATGACGGGTTACTGTGCAGCGGAAATCATCGGTAAAAATATCCGTTTTCTCCAGGGTGATGATAGTAATCAACAGTCGTTAATCAAACTACATTCTGCTATTGCTCAAGCAAAAAGTTGTACAGTTGTTTTGCGTAATTACCGTAAAGATGGCACCCTATTTTGGAATGAGTTAAGTGTTTCTCCCGTTTATGATCCTGATGGCAAATATACTCATTACATTAGTATTCAAACTGATATTACTGAACGCAAACAATTAGAAGAGGATCTCAGATTAGCACTCTCGAAAGAGAAAGAACTCAACGAACTCAAATCTCGCTTTGTCGCTATGACTTCCCATGAATTTCGCACACCGTTGAGTACTATCTTTTCTTCCGCTGAGTTGCTAGAATATTATGGTCGCAAATGGACAGTCGAAAAGCAACTCACTCACCTGCATCGCATCCAAAACGCAGTTCAGCAGATGACTGAGTTATTAGATGATATTTTATTAATTGGCAGGGCAGAAGCGGGAAAACTAGAGTATAAACCAGTTCCCCTGGATTTGGTTGCATATTGTCGGTCTTTAGTAGAAGAGTTACAACTGAATGTTAAAAATCAACAGGTGATCGCTTTTAGCTGTGACTATCAATTCATATCATGCTGTATGGATGAAAAGTTGCTAGGACATATTCTGAACAACTTACTTGCAAATGCGATCAAATATTCCCCACATCATAGCACGATTAATTTTACTCTTACTTGTCAGGAAAAGCAAGCCTTATTTGAAATTCAAGACCAAGGAATTGGGATTCCTCCAGAAGACTTACCCCATTTGTTTGAGTCTTTTCATCGTGCTACAAATGTGACGAATATCCAAGGTACGGGGTTGGGACTAGCCATTGTAAAAAAATGTGTAGATATCCACAAGGGTGAGATTGCTGTTAAAACTGAACTGGGATTGGGTACAACATTTATAGTCACTCTCCCATTGGGTAATGGAACATAAATTTGGACTGCAAAGAATTGAAAATTAAAAATTCAAAATTAAAAATGCTTACATAGGAGGCTTTTGTGTCTTGAACAATGATTAATTTATTTCCACCAACCTGTACTAGTATAAACAGTAATTACAATTTACCAAACTGTCACAACTAAGTATTTGATTTTGTTGATTAGTGAGTAATTGTGTACTGAACACAAGGTTCTTAAAAGCGGTTATTAAATTTGAAGATTGATACCATGACTAAAATTTTAGTAATTGAAGATGAAGAAGCGGTAAGAGAAAATATTTTGGAACTACTAGAAGCTGAAAATTTTCAACCTATTGCAGCTACCAATGGAAAAATTGGACTAGAGTTGGCAATAGCAGAGGTTCCTGATTTAATTTTATGTGATTTAATGATGCCAGAAATTGATGGTTATGGGGTACTAACAGCATTGCGGGAACAACCCGAAACGTCAGTAATTCCGTTTATTTTTCTCACTGCTAGAACTACCAAATCTGACTTTCGTAAAGGTATGGATTTGGGTGCAGATGATTATTTGACTAAACCGTTTACTCGTTCGGAATTATTAAGTGCAATTTCCAGCCGTTTGGCAAAACAAGCCCATTTAGCAAAAAACTTATCCGCATCATCACATAATCAAAATAATTATCCAGAAATGCGGGTAATAGAAGTTATTTTACGCCAGACTTTAGAATCAGAAAATTTTCATGAATTCCAGGTTTACTATCAGCCACAGTTAGATATCAAAACTGGTAAAATAATCGCCGCTGAAAGTTTATTAAGTTGGCATAGTCCCCTTTTAGGAAAAATTTCTCCCACAGAATTAATTCCCTTAGCAGAATCTACTGGTTTAATTGTGCCTATCGGTGAATGGATATTGCAAAGTGCCTGTCAACAAATTAAAGCCTGGAAAGATGCTGCTTTTAATGCTTTGGAAATTTCTGTGAATTTATCTGCTAGACAACTGATTCAAAAAGATTTTGTTTCTAAGATAGTAAGACTTTTGGATGATAGTAATTTACCACCAAATAGCATTGAAATAGAAATAAATGAGAACATGATTGTGCAAAACATGAATCATACTATTGCTATTATGCAAGAGCTGCAATCTATCGGCATTAAAATTGCTCTTGATGATTTTGGAACTGGATATAATTCCTTAATGAATCTCAAAAAATATCCCATTGATACATTAAAAATAGATTCTTATTTTATCCGCAATATTGATAATGATAGCCAAAAAGCAGCAATTACAAAAGCATTGATTCAAATGGCACACAATCTCAATCTTAATGTAGTTGCTGAAGGTGTAGAAACCGCAGCAGAACTGTCTTTTTTGCGTGAAAATAACTGTGACGCCATGCAAGGTTTTTTCTTTAGCCATCCTTTAACAGCGTCAGAATTTGAAAATTTGTTATTTGCTGGTAAGGGCTTGCCAGAATAATTTTTTAAATTGAATTAGGAACTATTGTAATGGGTATAATTATATATATAACTAAATAACCAACTAATATATTTTTTAGTATATTATGAATAAAATACTTGTAATTGAAGATGATATTAATATCAGAGAAAATATTGTAGAGTTACTAGAAAATGAAGAATTTATAGTAATTGCTGCTGTTAACGGTAGCATGGGATTAGAGTTAGCCCAAGAAACAATTCCGGATTTGATTATTTGTGATGTGATGATGCCCAAATTGGACGGTTATGATGTGCTAATGCAATTACGGCAAAATGATATCACAGCAAGCATACCATTTATTTTTCTTACAGCTAAATCAACCAAGGAAGAATTACGTAAAGGTATGGTTTTGGGAGCAGATGATTATCTCACAAAACCATTTACAAGGGAAGAATTACTAGCAGCTATTTCTTGCCGATTAGAAAAACAAATCACTATTAATAAGCGATATCAAAACAATGTAAATGAGTTGCGTAATACTATTACCCTATCCCTTCCTCACGAATTACGGACACCCTTAAATGGTATTCTTGGTTTTTCTAAATTGTTAATGGATGATTTGGAAGAATTTGACTCAACAGAAATCCGGGAAATGGCTGCTAGTATTTATAATTCAGGTGAACGTTTATTTAGCTTAATCCAGAAATGTTTGCTACATGCAGAATTACAGGTAATTGCTACAGATACAGAACGAATTCAAAATCTACAAAGCCAACAAACTGTATTTCCAACTTTAGCATTCATCGAATTAATTAATGAAAAAGCAAAGAAACTAGGAAGAGAAGCTGATTTACAGATGTTTTTACAAAAACATGATGTGAGAATATCTGAAAGTAACCTTTATAAAATCATTGAAGAATTAATTGATAATGCCTTAAAATTTTCTGAACCAGGAACACCTATTCTGATAATAACTCAAGATATCAAAAATACTTTTAGTTTATCTTTTACTAACTACGGCAGAGGTATGACTAAAGAACAAATTGCCGAGTTGGGAGCATATCGCCAATTTGAACGCCAAATCTACGAACAACAAGGTTTAGGTTTAGGTTTGATTATTGCTAAACTGTTAACAGAATTGCACGGTGGCGAATTAAAAATTAAAAGTCAGCCAAAAGAAAAGACTATGGTCGAAGTACTATTACCTTGTGTGTAGGGAAAATTAATAAGTAATAAGTAATAAGTAATAAGTAATAAGTAATAAGTAATAAGTAATAAGTAATAAGTAATAAGTAATAAGTAATAATTAAAAATATTTCTTATTTTCACATTTTGCATCTGCATCAGAAATCAGGTTTATTGGCAATGATGACCTGTTAAAACCCTATGTTACCATTCATAAACCTGGTTTATTCATGGTTGTCCCACTAATGGTGCAAAATATGATTATAGCAGTTTTCACGTTTATCAAATACATTCTTGTGGGACGGGCATCCCTGCCCGTCCTAATTTTAGCAATTCCCTAAACCGCTATATTCCCTATTCCCTATTCCCTATTCCCTGTTCCCTATTCCCTTAGGAAAGGCAACAGGCAACAGATTCAGATAATTGCTGTGCAGTAGTATTTTTTGAAATTGGTATTCCCTATTCCCCATTCCCTATTCCCTATTCCCTATGAGAACCCCACATTTGTTACTGTTAGTCTGGTTAACAACCATAACCATCGGGTGTAATCAGACTCCCGCTTCTTTAGATACCTCCACACCAACAGCATCCCCGTCTTCTTTGCAAATAACACAAAATACAAACACCAAAAAGATAATTCCCACAGAAGTATTTTCACCTACACCAATTCGTATTAATCTCAAAAATTTACCCAAACCTTTTTCCACTGCAAGCGCTTCCAAACCACCACGGGTATTACCCATCCCCAATAACCCCACACTCCGTGTACCACAGGGTTTTACCGTCAATGTCTTTGCTGAAGGTTTAGATGCACCCCGGTGGCTGGCTTTAACTCCCAGTGGTGATGTACTGGTTACAGAAACAAGACAAAATCGCATTCGTTTACTAACAGATACCAACAGCGATGGTGTGGCTGATGTGCAAAAAACCTTCGCAACCGCAGCCAATGGGCTAAATATCCCCTTTGGTATGGCTTTTGGGGGTAATTACTTCTTTCTGGGTAATACCAATGCCGTCTTGCGTTTTCCCTACAGCAGAGGTGAACAACAACTGACTGGTAGAGGTAAAAAAATTGCCCAACTTCCCGGTGGTGGCTACAATCAACATTGGACACGCAACGTAGTTGTCTCACCGGATGGCAACAAATTATACGTTTCCATCGGTTCCCGCAGTAACGTTGATGAAGAACCCCTACCAAGGGCTTCTGTACAAGTCATGAACTTTGATGGTTCTCAGCAACAGACTTTTGCTGATGGTTTGCGTAACCCAGTGGGTTTAGACTTCCATCCAGTTACCAAAGAACTTTATACCACCGTTAACGAAAGGGATGGTTTGGGTGATGATTTAGTCCCAGATTACCTCACACGTATCCGTCAAGGGGAATTCTACGGATGGCCCTATTCTTATTTTACACCAAATAACCTCGACCCCCGACAGACGGTAAATGGTAAAAGTAAACGTCCCGATTTAGTTAAAAATACTCGCACTCCAGATGTATTATTTCAGTCACATTCAGCAGCATTGGGTTTGCAATTTTACGACGGTCAAACATTTCCTGAAAAATACCGCAATGGTGCTTTTGTAGCCTTTCGTGGTTCTTGGAATCGCAATCGCGGCACTGGATATAAAATTGTCTTCGTTCCCTTTGATACTAAAGGCAGACCCTTAGGTTACTACGAAGACTTTCTCACGGGATTTCTAGTAAATCCATCTGGACCGTCAACTTGGGGACGTCCTGTAGGTTTACTCGTCTTACCTGATGGCAGTCTCATTTTTACTGAGGAAAGTAATGACCGGATATACAGAATTCAATATAGACCGTAATTGGTAATAAGTAAGTGGGTCAAGTGCTGATTGAGTGACAAATCTTTTTGATGTAGGTTGGATTGTAGCATAAAACCCAACAACCGCAACCGATTGCGTTGGGTGTCGTCCCTCCACCCAACCTACGAAATTTCAACACTTCCAAGACTTTTGTCAGATGTAGGTTGGGTTGAAGCATGAAACCCAACAACCGCAACCGATTGCGTTGGGTGTCGTCCCTCCACCCAACCTAGGAAATTTCAACACTTCCAAGACTTTTGTCAGATGTAGGTTGGGTTGAAGCATGAAACCCAACAACCGCAACCGATAACGCAGTGTCCTCGCATTTTGCCTTCCCTACAGAAAAAATATGCCAGTTGCGTAAGTCCTATAAATATAAAACCTGACCCCGGATGATTTTTTTACTAATTATTATGCCAATTTGGCGATACTTTAAGAAAATTTTATCTTATTATAATAATAATTTCTTATTAAGTTTATGATGCCAATTTAGCATTCTAAAATTACCGTTTAGTTTACATCTGATGCAGTTTCCGTAACACTACTATGCAATGCTCAAGTATTGCTGTCAGTGGAAAGGAATATTGCCGTAATTTTTCTGAAGCTATTTGGGAATTAGCTTTGCTACCTTTAATTTTAATATGGTTTGAAAATCACTTTTATGATAAATAACAAAGAAGCAAATAATAGAAAAAACACAACTAAAATTCCTGCTAAACTGATTTACTGGCTAACTCCATAGCTAATAATCAATCACTGTGTTAAGTTTTGAAATTGATAAAAAATAAATGCCTGTGAACTATTTACAGCAATGCTTTCACCTGCTTTGATACTTGGTGACAGCATAAGATAGCATTACGCTGATTCCTTAATAAATCATTCAAGCAAGTTCTGATTTTATGACTAACAAAACATCCTTTGCAAAAAAAATAGATTTACGGTTTTCAAACTTAGAGAAGAAATTAATTGGTCTAGCAAACAAGAAAGATAATATATCTGCGCGTCATAAAAGGAACTATTATAATGAAGTACTTTTGCCGATTGTAGAAGATTTAACCCCAAACTCACCGTTGTCAACACCAGAAGAACAACTTCCTTTTTTAAAAGGCATTTGGCAACCTTTGTGGACAACAATGCCATTTCAAGATATGATTCCAGGACGAAGTAGAGAGCAGTCGTATCAGATTTTTAATCATAGTAATTACTATGCAAATGTGGCAAGGTATTATCCTATGAGTAAATCTAAATTTATTCGTCAAATATTTTCACCAACTTATGATTTGATGATCATACAAAAATTTCATGTAGAAAATAGCCAGTGGATAATAGAAAATATTGGGATAAAACAAGTAATACGTAAACATGACCTTTTCTCTTTAACACCACAAAAGGCACAGTCATGGTTTGAAACGGTGATATCTTCAGAATTAAAAGCCATGAATAGTGACGAAGTATTATCTTTCGAGAAAACATCACTAGATGAATTTAACAGAAAATGGCACAAAAAACTCCAAACGACTTATAAGGCTCAACCATTTTTTGAACATTTATATATGAGTCAGAATCTCCGTATTGTGAAAACTCGTCGAGAAGCGAATCAAAGACACTCATATACAATTGCTGTACGCTATCAATAATTTACCAGAACATCAGCTTGGTAAAAATGCTGAGTTACATTCTATCCTTGGTGGTAAAAATACCAGTGAACATCATCAGCAAACCACCTAACAAAATTGCGATCGCTAATCCTCCAGCCACCAAGTCCAATATCTGAGTATTTTCCATCATTAAAAACTCCTAACTCCAAATTCCCTTAGAGGGTCTAGTAACACGTCTGTTGTTAAGTCCTGGAGGTGGAACCTCCCACGATGGGTTTCCAGCCTGGAGGCTGGAAACCAGTCATGTCTTGGGCGCAAGCATTGCGCCCCTACTCCTAACTAAATCTAAAAATCAACTCCCTGCTTTAGTTCTACACCGTGATTGGCATAGTGTTTGTGACAGTATACCTCAGAATGGATGCTTGCCAAATCAAAGTATGCAGGTTGATTTTGACAGCGACCAGTAATAATGATTTCAGTGTGGGGAGGTTTGTGCACTAAAGCCTCGACAATTGGTTCTACTGGAAGTAGTTCCAAATCCACCGTGGGATTGAGTTCATCGAGGATAATAGTTTTGTACAGCCCAGAAGCGATGGCATTCTTGGCAATTTCCCAACCCCTTTGGGCTTCCAGATAGTCTAATTCTTGGCGGGAGTTACGCCAAACAATGGCATCACGTCCGCAGCGTTGATGATCCACTACTTCGGGATAAGATTGCTGTAGGGCTGCAATTGCTGCATCTTCCGTGTAGCCCGTACCACCTTTAAGCCACTGCATAATTAATACCCGCGTAGATCCGGGATGATTTATTCCCCTACCGATGGCTTTTAAAGCCTTTCCCAAAGCGCTGGTGGATTTACCCTTACCCGCACCAGTATAAATTTCGATGCCTTCAATAGCTTGATTTGCTGCATTGGGCTGATTTTTGGGCTTCATTTCTGAGTGTAAATCAGCAATATCTAGTAACTTTTGGGGTGCAGCACGTCCAGTAGCAATGACCTCCAAATCCTGGGGTTTAGATTTGAGTGTCTCCACGACCTGATCCACATCCAGTAAACCTAAATCGAGGACGGGGTTAATTTCATCCAAAACAACAACGGAATACAATCCGGAAGCGATCGCACCTTTTGCTATATCCCAACCCCGCAAAGCTTCCAAGCGATCAAAAGCTGTAATTTCTTCCGCTCCAAAATATTCTGCCCTACCAGTGCGAACTTGGTCAATTAAATGAGGGAAACCACTTTGCAATGCTGCAATTGCGCCATCTTCATCATAATTTCGTTCCGGTCCCTTTAAAAATCGTAGCAACAAGACGCGGTTGGAATTAAATGGTGCATTAATTCCCAAGCCAATGGAACGTAAAACTACTCCCAAAGCCGCTTGAGACTTTCCTTTTCCTGCACCATCATAGACGTGGATTTGTCCAGTAGCACGTTGTTGACGCACTTGTGCGGTGCGAATACCGATACCGTTCCTTGTCATTTTACCAAAAGCTCTAACGTGGCAGTCTTTAATATTACCCAACCTCTTGTCCATTCAGCTAGAAGGGGGAGAGGGTAGAGTGGTTGCTTCCCCCTCTCCCCCCTCTTCCCCCTCTCCCCCCTCTTCCCCCTCTTCCCCCTCTCCTAATATTTCTGATTACACATTTTTGTTAAACAATGTGATCGCGTGACCAAAATATGGTAGAAGACTCGAATAATGAGTTGTAGTGTAAATAATTTGCTCCAACTCCCGGTATTACAGTTATACTTTCTCACGTCAGACCTTACGTATTATCTATTTATGTTCGACATTACGCTACCCAACATTTTTCCTGATATTACGCTACCGACAATTTTCCCTATAGGTGCAATTTTGTTACATTTTCTATTTTTATTGGTTGCAATACCTATAGAGGCATATATTTTGAATCTCCGTCTCAAATTCGACAAAAAAACTAGTAGTTTCTATGCCATCACCACAAATATTTTTTCTGCTGCTTTGGGTTGGATAATATTTTTTGCATCGGAACCATTGTTACCTTGGGCACTGAAGTCAAAATTAATCAGTTATGTTTTTTTTAATCGTTTTCAATGGCAGGATATGCAAACTTTATTAATTATCACGGCTTTCATAATTTTCTTTGGCACTTTTATTATGAAATACTTGATATTGCAAATCTTGGTATTATTACTCAGACAGCCCAGTAAAAAAACCGAAGAAGTTCCGTTGGCACAACGGCGTTCTATACGAAATACTCCCAAAGCTGGGTTACAAAGTACTAGTTTAGTCACCAGCATACTTATTGGCAATTCCCTTAGCTATAGTGCTATCACTTTTGTTTTGCTATTTCGTTCTTCATTATCTCAATAAACACAAATTAAATAGAGGGTTAAATATATGGAATTAGTTAAAGATTTGTTAGGTGGGGTCTTTAAATTCTTAGAAGATATTTTCAAAGGTCTGCAAAACCTATTAAGTCCCCCTCAGGCATATTCTTGGCAGACATTAATTTATTTGAGTATTTTTTCCTGGTTAATGTCATTTTTTGCCAGAGGATTTGTCACTAGTATAATTACATTTATGGGCTGGTTGTTCTTAATTGCTGGTACTGCTTGGTATACTACCGATAAGCCTGTAATGATTCCAGGAACTTCTATGCCTGTTGGTTCTTTAATTACTGGTGCTTTGGTCAGCATTCTCGCCTTTGGTAATGAAAATAATCCGATTACAGCGGCATCTTTTGTTTTATGGCCCACTATTTCTGCATTAATTACGGCAATTCCAGAATTTTTTCAAGGTACTGGTACTAATGTAAAATCTCAGATTCCCAAGCTGGAAACTCGTCAAAAGATTATAGTTTTACTGGCTAGCTCTATTTTAGTTAGCTGCTGGTTAAACTTGTTATTAGTAACGGATAATTGGATCAAGTCATATCCCAGTTTGTTGGCAGATGATTTTAACAGACAGGCATTAGTTTTTAGACTGGAAAAACCAAAAACCAGAATTCCTAGAAATGGAATTGTAATTCTGCAAAAATTAGAAACGCGAGTTGAAGAAGAAATCAGAAATAGACCCTGGTCGGAAGTAGAACAGTGGTTAATAGATCCAAATCTAAAGACACGTCTAGATCAACTGGCTAGGGAAGTAATAGATGAAAATCTCAGCCAATTTAAAGAGAAAACACTATGGCGTGTCGAACCTCGTATAACTAATATTAATAATCAGAAAGATGAATATAGGTTAGATATACTCAGTATCTGGCTTGGTCCTAGTTCCAATCCCCAGGGATATTATCTGAAGAAGTCTTGTGAAATAAAACCAATTGCGAAGAATAAAGTTAACCTGGCAAAAATTGAATGTGAACGTGTCAGTGACTTTATAGATGGGTCGCCACTACCCCAGTATTGAAAATAACATGGTGGAGGTAACCTATTGACTATTGACTCAAGGTATGAATTTCACCAGAATCTCCGTAATTGCAACTAATGTATTTTGGGAAGTAGTGCGCGATCGCATCCTCTTTATTATCGGCATTTATGCCCTGATACTCGCCGCTGCTGTGCCCATACTTCCAGAAATTGCCGCTTCTGCCACAGACAAAATGTTTTTGGACTTGGGTTTAGGGGCAATGAATATCTTGGGTTTAATCGTAGCTGTATTGATTGGTACGGGACTGGTTAACAAAGAAATTGACAAACGTACCCTGTTTGTTTTAATAGCCAAACCCATCAGCCGTAGTGAGTTTATCACTGGTAAATATTTGGGTTTGGGGATGATATTAGCGGTACTACTGGTCGCTATGACAATTCTCTACCTGGGATTTTTGCAATTTAGTAGTGTTTCTTATCAAATAGCCAGCATCTTAATTGCCGTTTTCTTTCTATTTTTGCAGTTGTGTTTACTCACAGCAGCAGCAATTTCCTTTGGTGTATTTACCAGTTCCCTATTAGCCACAGCTTTAACCCTGGCAGTCTATTTTATGGGAAATATCACTAAAGACATATTAAAACTAGGCAGTCTCAGTCAAAGTCCCGGTTTGGAACGCTTAACTCAAGGCTTGTACCTTGTGTTGCCAGATTTATCGAGATTAGACTTGAAAAATAACGCTGTTTATGGTATGCAAGCTTTACCTGATTCAGGAACCCTGATTGGAAATGCTGCTTATGGATTATTTTACAGCGCCATGTTATTGGCGATCGCTATTCTGATTTTCTCTCGACGAGAGTTTTAATCTTGTTCACCCTCACCCCAACCCCTCTCCCATTGGGAGAGGGGCTAAAACGGAATTGATATAAGGTGTAGGGTGCGTTAGAGGTTGTTTGGAAAGTCTAAAGCTTTACGAAAAAACCTCACTTCTTATCTCTCTCCTAGGAGGAAACAGACTTTGAAACCCCTATTTTTCTGTTCCCCTTCCGATATAAAAAGTTTTTCCGCTTCCCTCTCCTGTTTCCCC
>JASJCY010000111.1 GCA_030065825.1 Nostocaceae cyanobacterium
CATTAGTTTTGATGGCTAGTTTTATAGTCATATTTATATGACTTTGACTATTAGACTGGGACTTATAGTCCCAGGTGGGTGTGATGGAAACCCCATCATATTTTATGGGACAAACCACTAGTACTCCACCACACCAACTTTGATGGGTGAAGCAACTTCTAGACTTATCCTCTGTTTCTCTTTCTCTGCGTTCTCTCTCTTGAAAAGTTGCTCTTGCGGGAAACCGACAAGACCGGACTTTTCGCTGCGTCTGTGCGGTTTTTTCTTCTACCTCTCAGAACTTATGTGGTCAAGTAATAGTACTCCACCAATCCAAAATTGCTGGGTTAGTTAAAGTAGGGGAAATACGGGAAGTAAGGGGAGAAGAGGACTCTTCCTTTGCTGAAATTAACCCTGGAAATTTTGCTTGGTGAACTACTAGGATTGAATTTGTAGCAAACATTTCAGGACTTACGATAGTGTCACAATTGGTAGCTGGTGCGTGACGCAGCAAGTCTTATTTCTACGTTCACATCGTTTCGTAGCGTCACACACCCTACAAGAAAAAATGTGCCAGTTGCGTAAGTCCTACATTTTTTGATTTGGTATTAATTATTTTCCTGGCAATAAACATATATTTTTAGCAAGATATTGAAAAAATAAGGTTTTTAACCTCCGTAAGCAGGTTTTTATCGTATTTTTTGTTATTCATTAAACCGCGACTATACCTACAAGATCCCCGACTTCTCACAGAAGTCGGGGATCTGAACCTGGAAAATCTCAGGATTCAAATCGGATTGCCATATATAGGACTCATATTTGATTTTTGTTGGCGTAGCCTGCGCTTGCGCTTAAAAATCTCAGTACACTTTCTGTTCCCTGTTCCTTGTTAAGAGTTCCTTACCTTCACAAGTCATTTCACAAATCAAACCGGATTCCTATATGAATCAATTATTTTGGTAATTCTGGGAAACCGTACCAATAACATTACAGTTTACCGTACTATTTATTAACCCTCTTTTGTTGGACGGTATTCATCAATAAATAAGTGATAAAAACCGAATTTACACAGCTTTTAATCATCACTAGTATAGAAATCAAAGGAATAATAAATTCAATCACTAATTAGATAACACTCGGAGTTAGAAATATATGGCTATTGAACGTTACAATCCTTGGGCTGAAATGAACACTCTCCAACGTCAAATTGACCGTATTTTTGAAGATTTACAACCACCAACCTTTAGAAGTCCGGCAGCAGAATTAACCGAGACAGAGGATGCATTACATCTGAAGCTAGAACTACCTGGAATGTCAGCTAAAGATATGGATATTGAAGTGACAGAAAACGCAGTGAAAGTGATAGCGGAACGCAAATCAGAACATCAAGAAGGTAAACGTTCTGAGTTTTACTATGGTAAATTCCAGCGTGTGATTCCTCTGAAAACTAAAATTCAAAATAGCAAGGTTACTGCTGAATATAAAGATGGTATTTTGAATTTAACACTACCCAAAACAGTGGAAGTAAAGAACAAGGTAGTAAAGGTTAATTTGTCAGAGAAATAAGATTGAAAAAAGTTGCATTTGAACCTCATTTAGTGTGACTTTGTGATGTGTGTGTGTTAAGCCTAGTTGTTTAGTCAACTGGGCTTTTTTGTCATTTGTAGTGGTGTGGATTTAGTAACAGGATATTGCTGTTAATCCAGCTGATACCAATTCACGAAAATCCTAATACAGGTAGATTGTTGGTAGGGGTAAAGCAAAATCTAATTGGTGTCAGCTGAAGGTAAAATCCATATCCCCCAAGGAAATTAATTTTTTTGCTAACAAATAGACCTAGGCGTGGAAATTAAATATGCGTTGTCCAAAACCGTTGTTCGGTGACGTTGCATTGCAACGTCTCTACATTCTTTTCCAGCAGATGTCTAATGAAGTAATCTAAAAGATAACTAAATGACCTCGATTTTCTTCAGTCTACTTGAGTAGACTTTGTCTATTAGCCCAGAACTTTAGTTCAGGGTGGGTGATTTCGCCAACTTGTTAATAATGGTTCCGGATATGATTTAATTCAGCTTAAACAAACTCTTCTTTTAAATAAATTCTCCTTTAGCTACCATAATTACTTTTCCTCCCACTCTGACATCAATGGACATATTATTTTTTGCAGCTTTTAGTAGCAGTAAAGATGGTCTCCCAATTTCATATCCTTGTTCAACTCGTAAGTTGATTTCCTGACTGTCAAAATAGGAATGTTCGACTAAATAACCTGCTAAACAACCATTAGCACTACCTGTCGCAGGGTCTTCTGGTACGCCAACATAATCACAAAATACTCTCACATTAAGATGATTTTCCTGATAGTAAGTTTCTGGACAAAAAACGAGGATACATTTAGCGAGAGTGTCATTAATAAACTGAAAATATTTATCTTTGTTCAGTTTGATTTTTTTGATGTCAGCAAGACTTTTTAAAGGAACAATAATAAAAGGTAAACCAGTAGATACTTCTTGAATTGGGAAGCGAGAATCTATCTCATTCACATCTAATTGTAGAATTTCAGCGATAGGTTCCGCTGTAAACTTACTATGGAATGTAGGTGGATTTTGCTGCATCCATAACCATTCTGGGGAACCGTTAGCGTAATTAATTGTTACTGGTATTTGTCCAACTCCTAAATTTAAAATAATCTTTTCCACAGACTTTTGAATAATTGCTTCTTGCAGAATATATGCTGTACCTAAAGTTGGATGTCCAGCGAAAGGAATTTCTTGTCCTGGTGTAAAGATTCTCACGTCATATCCCCCAGATTTCTCTTGAGGTGAAGTGATAAATGTGGTTTCGGAATAATTGATTTCTTTCGCAATTTTCTGCATTTGTTCGCCATCCAGGTTAGCAGCATTCGTAAATACCGCTAATTGATTACCTGCATATTTTTGTTCTGCAAATACATCGACAATGTAATAATTGAGCATATTCATCCAAAAGGTTTCAGCCACTGTGAATAAAAAGGTAAACAGCATTAGTTTAAGAGCGATAGCCTAATAGTAGCTAGAACTATTGGCTGAAATGCTGATTAAAACGTACTTTACTGATGTCCTAGCTTTTGCTGAAATGTCCATGTGACACAATTTATAAAAAACTTTGCGGTCTAATGATAAGTTATTTTTCTTCTAAGTAGAATCTCGCTCAAATTTGATAAATTTTGAAATAGAGTTAGATTTTAACATTACTTTCGGCAGAGGTGAGATATGAATGATTGATGCCGATCCTCAAACAAAAGCCTCTAGAATTAGACAACTTGTTGCCTCTGGTAATCTTGATGAAGCAACGAAGCAACTTATAGATTTTGCTGTAGATTTTTCTTCTAAACGAGAACTGAAGCGAGAAAGTGTCACTATTTCTGGCGAAGCTGCTCTTTTAGGCGAGCAGATCCGTCTTTTTGGGCTAACAGAATTTACCTATAGCAAGATAGCACGACTTAGATTGCAAATTTTAACGCTGCTTGATGTTATCGTAGATGAGTTTAACGAAGCAAACATAGATTTAATTAGAGAAGAGAATATATCTAGCTTACAAACACATTCTCACTCTCAAATTAACGAGAAGTATCCTGGAAAGATTGATGAAGAATATAAGAGAAAATATCGAGATGAGTTAGCAAGGGAAATTTGGGAGCTAATCAAAGAAATGCCCCCTACTTCAATCGTATTTGAAGGTACAGGAATTTCTAAAAACTATAAAAGTAAAGCAATTTCATATAGGTTACATTCACTCGATCTAAGATTGAAACTTGGTGAGATAACGGCAGTTGTCGGAGAAAATGGTCAAGGTAAAACGACTCTTTTAAGAATAGTTGCTGGAGATTTGGCAAGCAGTACAGGAGAGTTAAAATATCCCTATTTGACTTTGAATGGTAAAACGGATTGGTACTCTATTAAGCAACAAATCGCTTATATTCCTCAAGAATTACCATACTGGAACGGTTTGTTATTGGATAACTTGCATTTTCTAGCATCAATTCACGGAATTACTGGACAAGATAATGAAGACACAGTCAATAGAATTGTCACCCGTTTGAGATTAAATGAGTATAGAAAAGCTACTTGGTACCAAATATCGGGAGGTTACAAGACGCGATTTGCATTAGCTAAGGCACTGGTTTGGAAGCCCAAATTGATTATTGTAGATGAACCATTGGGAAGTTTGGATATCAATACTCAAGGAGTGTTCCTACGAGATTTGAGAAATTTGACAAATTCTAGTGCTAACCCTATGTCAATTTTGATCAGTTCACAACATCTGTATGAACTGGAAAGCATTGCAGATAATATAGTTTTTCTCAAAGATGGTCAGGCTATATACAGTGGTTCAGTTAAAGATTTTGACAAAAACAGAAATATAAATTCTTATGAAGTAGCTTGTAATTTATCGAGGGAAGAACTAATTAATTTACTGCAAACAATCAACTGTAGCAGAATTGAAGAAGCCGGACTGAATTTTATTATTGATATTCCCAAGGAAGTAACAACATCTCAGTTACTAAATATTTTTGCAGAGCATAATATTTCTTTGAAATACTTTAGAGATATTAGTCAATCCACTCGTAAATTGTTTGAGTCTTAATTATGTTAAAGCAACTAATTTCAACAATTCTCAAACCTAGGTTTCTACAAAGAATAGATCGGTATTTATTGCTTAATCGTCCAAGGCTATGGGCAATGAGGATACATGATGCTTATTATTATGGACTACTGGCAGATTCCTTAATTATTTCGTTGATTATAATTTTTCCGTTTCAGGCACACCATATTCAGCACTTATGGAAAGTAGGGATTATAGTTTTGGCTGTTGATTTAATTCTGCTAAAGTATGTCCTTGGAAAACAAAGATATGATGTGGCAAGGGAATATGGTAATACAATTAAGAGCAAAGGTTATCTGCAAATAATGGGTTACATGGCTTGTATAATTATTTTAATTTCACCTACACTAATCTTTCCTTGGACAATTAGAGCTAAACTCTCATTATCAGGGATAACTCAACAAAATTTAATTGCTGATATAGTAATGTTACAAGGAGTCAGAGATGTATTAGCCTTTAGCTACTTGTGTTCTTTATACCCTGAAGACGAATTTTGTCTTAAAAACTGGGAAGACTTAAAATATATAAAAATAGAAGCTTTAGAAAACTTAAAAAATGATTCTTGGGAAGCTCTAAAGAGATACCTAGAATTTTGGATAGCAAAAAGGCAAGACAAAAGCAATGAAAAAAATTACTGTTTATCAATATCAAAATATATTGATTTTTCAGGTTGTAACTTTATAGAAAATTCAGTAAAAGGTAGTTATTCATCAGAAGAAATAAAGAAAATTATTGAATCCAATGACGATTTTTTTATGTCGCTCAAAGAAGGTAATTATAAAAGAGTTTTTCAAACAATTGAGAAATACGAAGGTATTAGTTTAGGTAATCAAGAAGATAGTAAACAAAGAGCAGACAGAGCATCACAACACCTACTATCTCTACCTATTTATTTATCTAAATATGAAACTCTATCTGATTCGGAAAAACAAGAAAAAATTCGGCGAGCAATTGCAATAATAGTATTTAAAGGTTTTGGTTTCGCTGAAGTACCTTATTATCTTAATCTTGCAAGAAACTATAATCTTATATATTTACCGTTTAAATTTTGCGTATTATTTTTTGCCTCTCACGCTTTAGTCTTAATTTATTTACCTTTGTGCTTATTTTTCTTGGAATACTCAGACATAAGCTATTCGTGTATGATGTTCTATTTTTGTTTTCTTATTTTTTGGCTTCAAACTGTTTGGTTTAGGAGTTATTCTCAATCTAAAGAAGAGTTTATTGATTCGTTTGCTCCATTATATTTTTGGATTTCTTTTTGTAGTTTATTCACATTAATTATAATCTTAAGTTGGATTTTATTAGAGCAATGCCTCAAGGGAGAATCAAGATACTCACTTTGTCAAGAATTCTTATTGTCAACACTACCATTAACTTTAGTCGTTTTTATCTACAGTTCAGTTGTGCATCTATGCTCGAATCGATTTACAAAAGTATTATCCTTGTCTAATAAATTTGATGTACAAATCCTTTTGACCTCATTTTTGGTTATTGCTTCTTTTTTAGCATATTTTCCTCTCATTAATTATCTCACAGGAGAATTTATCAAACTCTTATCCTTACCTAAAGAACAATGAGTATTGAATTAACAAACATCAAAAAATTAGTCCACCAGGGCGATTTACAAAACGCTATTATACATCTGATAAAAATTACCAATCAGTATTTATCCCGCTTTCATAACGAAGTTATCTTACACGCTGCTAGCTTAAAGCAAATCCAGGGAAATGAACGCAAGGGTATCCTTAGCAATGAAGAGATTAGACGGGAGAAAAATCGGATTGTATATTCACTTCTGGACTTAATCAATGAAATTGACCAAGAGATTACTACAAAACAAATAGTTCTTAACTCGTCTAATACAAAAAACAAGAATCAAACGATTAAAATTCTTTTTCTAGCAGCTAATCCTTCAGATACCACTCGTCTGAGATTAGATCGAGAGAATCGAGCAATTGATAAAGCCTTGCGTCAAGCCGAATTCCATGACAAATTTGAGATAGAGCAGCATTGGGCAGTTCGTGCTACTGATTTACAAGAACTTCTTCTACGCCATCAACCTAATATCGTTCATTTTAGCGGTCATGGAAGTTCAGCCAGCGAAATCATATTAGAGGACGATTCTGGTAACAGCCATCCCGTTTCTGTAAGAGCATTAAGCCAACTCTTTTCGGTTCTAAAAGATAACATTTGCTGTATCGTTTTGAATGCCTGTTACTCAGAAAAACAAGCCAAAGCCATTGCTCAACATATTGACTGCGTTGTGGGGATGTCTAAAGCAATTTCGGATAAAGCAGCTATCAGTTTTGCTACAGCATTCTATCAGGCACTAGGCTATGGTCGGGATATCAAAACTGCCTTTGATTTAGGTTATATGCAGATTGATATAGAGAATTTAGCTGAGCAAGATACACCAAAGTTACTTGCATTAAAATGCAATCCAAGCAGTATTTTTCTTATCAATGACATTTGAATGAACTGGGCATTGAGCCGAGATGCGCGACTTATTATTTCGTAGGTGGGGCGTAGCCCTACTTACTCTTATTGAGAAGGTGCAAGATATGTGATAGGCTTTCTTCTATAATGCCTATGTATGGTAACGTCACTTATGCCGTAATTTTGTCTGACAGTTGCATCAATCTTCTAGAAAAAATCAATTTCATATCACATTCACTGTAATTTGTCAAACTTACATCTAATCCAGCCAGTCCCCAAACAGGAAAAGTAAGCCTATCTCGATGTAATTTTAAACCTGTCCTAAAGCATTAGTTAACTACAAAAAGGGGCTTTCAGCGATTTTTGACAGAAAAAAGATACACTAAGCCTAGATTATAATTTTCTGATTATAGCCTGAAACAACGTAATTTCGTCAATAAATAGGAATTATTTTCGATAAAAACTTGACAAAAATCAGCATTATATTGGTAAATAAAATAAAAAATGCCCGAAAACATAATTTTAACTTATTTGCACTTATAAAAAGTTTCTTCTTGTCTGCTTATTTTTCTCTCCCAGGGAAAACTAATCGATCAAGATTAAAGGGAGTATCAAAAAAATCAAATTATCCCCAACACGGCATCGGCATTAATGGCAAAATGATACTAAATCCCATGACTTTTACCAATCACCCAACTCCGTCGGAAAAACCGGGCTAAGGAAGATTCCTCCAACGGTAAATAAATCGGACGTCCATGGGGACAGGTACTGGGGTTACGAGTATTCTGCCATTGGTCTAATAATGTCTGCATTTCCTGCATATTTAATGGTGTACCGTTACGAATTGCACTGCGACAGGCAACAGCTACCTGAGCAGTTTGTAAGTCCCCTCCCCGACTCAGTTCTAAAAGTGCTTCTGCACAGTCTTCCCGTTCCTTTAACATTACAGGTACGCTCCGTACAGCCCACAGTTGTTCCCCAAAAGGTTCTATATCTAAGCCAATGCGTTGCAGTTGGAATACTTGATTTTCCGATAATTGATACAAAATAATTGCGGGTTCTACGGGAACAATTTGCCAGCGTTCGCACAACTGTTCATACAAAACCCTTTCATGAGCAATATGCTGTTCCACTAACCACACACCACCCGGATGTTCAGCAACAATATAAGTGTTATTAACTTGACCAACTGCTTTCAGGGATTTGCGAGTCCCCTTTCCTCGGCTATTGACGTTGTAACCAACAGTTTCTTCAGCAGCTTTAAGTAATTGACTTACCCTGGTGGTGTGAATTGCTTCGGGAAGATGAGTAGAATTAATCTCTAGGGCTTTGTCGATGGCTAAATGAACTTGTTCCTGCCAATAGCTAATTTCATTCAGATAAATCTCTGTTTTGGCGGGATTGCGGTTCCAGTTAATTTGGTCTGGGGAAATACACAGATGTAGAAAACACAGAGGATAGCGATCGCGTGGTAAGGTTCTATGAAAAGCACTGAGAATAGTTTGTTCTAACTCCTGTGACTTCACCATTCGTCCATTTACCGCTACCCGTACCCAATCTGGACGATGACGATGACAACGATCTGGTAAACCAATTACTAAGTTTAACCTTGAGTTGGGTTGTGTTAATGGTAGTTTTACCTCTTGCAAATCATGCGATCGCACTTGATGGAGAATTTGCGGTAACAGTTGTTTAATGTTAGCGGCAGGAGAAATGGTAAACCAAGGACGTTCATTTTGCCACACTTGCCAGGTAACATGGGGATGACACAGGGCAATTTGGTGAATAGTTGCTTGTACCGCTTTG
This sequence comes from Nostocaceae cyanobacterium, assembly GCA_030065825.1. Taxonomy (GTDB): domain Bacteria; phylum Cyanobacteriota; class Cyanobacteriia; order Cyanobacteriales; family Nostocaceae; genus JASJCY01. The sequence goes on from JASJCY010000111.1 coordinate 8,866, forward strand.
AGTTGTTGTGTGGTTGGGGGTAGACCTTGACGACGAGCTGTACAATTACCGAAGATATGAGAAACAGTTACCACTGTACCTGGGGCGATCGCCACTGTTTCTACTTCTACTGGCTTTCCACCATAACCATAAACCACTCGCCAACCGTTTTCCCACCCTGTGGCTTGGCGACTCAAAATTTCCACATCTGCCAAGGTGGTTAAGCTATGTAAAGCTTCTCCGCGAAATCCCAAACTGGTAATTTTCCATAGGTCTGCACAGCTACGAATTTTACTGGTACTGTGGGGAGTTGCGGCTTGTTGGAGGTCATCTAAATTCATTCCCCAACCATTATCAGCCACCCTTATCTGCCACTGTTGCGGACAGACATAAACTACAATCCGCGTTGCACCAGCATCCAGGGAATTTTCTGCTAATTCTCTTACCACAGCTGCCAAAGAGTCAATTACCTCTCCCGCTGCGATTAGATGTACGACTTCTGATGGTAAAACTTGGATGGTAGATGTCATAATTTCCAGTTTACCGGAGAAGTTTGACTGTGTATCAATTCAGTTGTAGAAATGTCAAGAAACCGGGTTTGTTGGGGTAAAACATATAAAATTTTCGGCGTTGCATAATTGAAGTATGAATTTGGATGTAGAGACGTTGCATTGCAACGTCTGGAACAAGGGTTTTGGAATCACACAAAATCATTTTCATACATGAAATCAGCAACGCCAAATTTTCGTACCCAGTCGAGAAGAAACCCGGTTTCTCTGAAATTACGACCCTAATCCCTCATAGCAGTAGCTTTCACAGGTTGGGGGTTAAGCAAACTACTCAGGAGCGAAGCAGGGGGTTCACCGTATGACCATGCAAATGCATGACGAAAAGCAGCTTCCTGACAAGCTTGTAGCTGTTGAAAACTAATAATATCGTAAGTTAAAAGATTTTCATATTCAAACGGTAGACGTACATTATGTAACCCAGCATTATCTGTACAAATAGCGATATCTACACCTGCATCAAAACAACTGTCAAAAACTTGCTTTAATTGGCGAATATCCTCCAAAGTACCAGTTTTAATATAGGTTGTGGGACAAACTTCCAAACATTGGTTACGTCGTGCTAATTCAGGGAGTAACTCTGGATATAGTAAGGGAATTTGGATGCCATGACCAATACGCATCAAATAGGGTAACAATTGTGGGTAACAACCAGCAGTGGTTTCGTATAGGTGTCCGGTGGTATTTAGACCCAAAGACAGGGCATAATTATACAGTTGTACCCATTCTTCCATACGTTCGCCATAGCTGCTATCTCCCCCTGCTACATCTATAGCACAAACATACTGCTTGCTTTGGGCAGCTAAATCCACAATCGCCTTATTTACATCATAGGGGAGGCGCGAATGCATACAGAGAATTTGACTCGTAACAATTGGATACTCCGGTATTTTGCTAGCTTTACCCACCACTTCCACAATTTCTGCCATCTTGTCAATGCGTTCTGATTGACTTAGATGTTCCGGTGTTCGTAAATAAGGGGTATAACGTAATTCCAAATATGCCAAATTCTCAAAAATATAAGCACCCCGTAACAAGCGATAGATAAAGTAGGGTAAAGTCTCTACAGTTTGCACCCTTTCTACCAAGGTGTGTAACTCCAAATATTCATCTAAAGTATTGCGCGATCGCGTATAAAACTCTTCAAATGCTGGATAGTCTGCAAACTGGGAAATTAACTCCGACTCCTGACGCTCAAAATATCGCCACAAAATACGAGGTACAACCGAGCCTCCCAAATGCCTATGTAACTCTGCGTATAAAGCCATAATGGTATTTTTTGCAAGATTGTTTATTAATTATTAACATTAGTAAATTAAAAAACAAACTATGATAGAGAGTAAATTAGATCAAATTTGCTTAATTCTCGTGGATCACTTTCGCGAAATTCTTTACTTTAGGGACTTGCAAATAAAAAATTTCCATTCCCTGGGTAGGGGCACGGCGTCGGCAAATTTACTTTATACACACCAGAATTATAGATGCCGTGCCCCTACTTGCAAATAAAAAATTTCCATTCCCTGGGAAGGGGCACGGCGTCGGCAAATTTACTTTATACACACCAGAATTATAGATGCCGTGCCCCTACGGGATAATTTATTTTTTCAGTAAAGCTCTAGCCTTTAAAAAGGGCGAACGATGGGACTCGAACCCACGAATGGAGGAACCACAATCCTCTGCCTTAACCACTTGGCTACGCTCGCCATCACATCGGCTATCATAACACATCTGGATGGATAAATCCAAATTTTTTTTTTGCAAGGAACGGGGTCAGTTAACCTGATGTCTATAGATTACAGGCAATTACAATTGGGAAAAAATTGGGAAACATGAAACCCTCAAATATTATTACATGTATGGCAGTTACAGGGCTAGTAGTATTAGGTGCGGTTATGGCAAAAACCAATCCTTCTCAGGCTGAGTATGAAGAGTATGCAGCCCAAGAATTAACAGGTTATTTCAAAAAGAATGTTTGTAATCAAACTCCGAATATATTAGCAAATTTAATTAAGGTCAATTGCGAACGCTTGGTGGATGAAGCTAATCCCCAAATGCGGCAAATTCTCAAGGCAACTACACAAAGGCAAGATTTTCTATTCTTGAGCATTTACCGTACAGATTTTAAACTTAATCCCTGGATACCTGGTTACAAATTTGAGACAGTAGGTGCTTTTGACAAGTTCTATACTTACAAGCTGGAAAAGAAATAAAGGGTAAAGGGCTGGTTGACTGACAAAAGTCTTGGAAGTGTTGAAATTTCCTAGCCCCTCCACCCAACGCAATCGGTTGCGGTTGTTGGGTTGTAGCTTGCTTCCCCGGAGGGGTAGCATCTAGACGCGGTAGACAGGTCGTGGCTTCTCATATGCGTAAGCATTGCCGTAGGCTAGAAGTGCGGCTTTGAGCAGAGTAACCCAAGCTACATCAAAAAGATTTGTCAGTCAATCAGGGGTAAAGGGTAAAGGGTAAAAGGTAAAGGGTAAAGGGAATCTTTCTTTCCCAATTACCAATTACCAATTACCAATTACCAATTACCAATTACCAATTACCAATTACCAATTACCAATTACCAATTACCAATTACCATGCTTGTATTACTATCCCATATACCGACTAGCCATCTGCATCATATCCGCCATATCCACATCTCCATCCCCATCAGCGTCAAGGAAAGTACTCAGGACTGGATTTCCTCCTGCTTGGATATTGCCAGATTTCAAGAAATTGAGAACCAAGGGTACTAAAGTCGGCAACATTTGCAGGATATTATCCATATTTAAGCCAGTACGCTGGGCAACCATTTCTGCTACCTGCTGCTGCATAGCGGGTGAAAACAGGGAGTTAACTGCTTCAGGATTGGCAGAATCACCTGCATACTCATTAACTACAGCTTCAGCCGCTTCTGCCCCTTCTGTAGCCCGCTTTTCTTGCAGGGCAGAACGGACTTGGCTACCAACTACTGATAACAATGATTGCATATCTGAGGAACTAGCACCAGTATTACCACTAAGTTGCTGTACTGTATTGAGTATATTACCGATTTGACCCATGCTACCTTGTTGATTAGGGTTAGCAACGGCACCAAGGATTTGATCGAAAAGTCCCATAAGTTTCTCTCTAGGCGATCGCTTTAACAACAACTAATTTTGACATGCAAGTTGCTATTTGATGCTCTACCCTAAAGAAAAACAATCAAACCATTAAAATCGTAAGCATCTGCTGATGTTCCCATTTATTGGTTTCCTTCCATGCCTCTGTCGCGCATAGTTACCCTGATTGCTGGTCTAATTGTAATTCTAGGGCTAAGCCTGTGGCTAATTGACTCGTTAACTCGGCTTTACTGGCAATTGTCCTATTCTCCCCTGTTGGGCAATTTACTATTATTGCTGCTGATTGTGCTAATTGGGGCTTTAATTGCTGCTTTTGTTTACTATGTATTGGTGATTCAAGGGGGAGAACAAAACTCCCGTCGCAACCCCAGAATACGTCCCCAGGTAAAAGTTCCCGAAGCCAAATCGGAAGCTGCTTCTTCCACACTCCAAGCAGTGCGTCAACAAGTATCCCAAATTCAAGATGAAGTTGCACGTCAAGCTTTGCTGAGTAAATCCCGGGAAATTGAAGCTAACCTGGCACGGGGTGAGATTCAAGTAGTAGTCTTTGGTACTGGTAGTGCTGGCAAAACTTCCCTGGTAAACGCAGTTATGGGACGGATGGTTGGTAAAGTAGATGCACCGATGGGAACCACCACCGCAGGAGAAACCTATTGTCTGCGCTTAAAGGGTTTAGAACGCAAAATTTTAATTACCGATACCCCAGGAATTCTAGAAGCAGGGGTAGCAGGAACCGAGAGGGAACAACTAGCGCGAGAATTAGCCACAGAAGCAGATTTGTTGTTATTTGTGGTAGATAATGATTTACGACGCTCAGAATATGAACCTTTACGGGCATTAGCAGAAATTGGTAAGCGATCGCTAATTGTCCTCAACAAAACTGACTTATATACAGACGAGGATAAAGAGGTAATCCTGGCACGGTTACGCCAACGAGTCAAGGGATTTATTGCCATTCACGACGTAGTAGCCATCGCTGCTAATCCCCAAGCGGTACAGTTAGAAAGTGGGGATATTTTTCAACCAGAAGCAGATATTCTCCCATTGTTGCGACGGATGGCAGCAGTTTTACGGGCTGAAGGTGAAGATTTGGTAGCAGATAATATTCTCTTACAATCCATGCGCTTGGGAGAGGAAGCACGAAAACTAATTGATGCCCAGCGTCGTCGTCAAGCTGACAAAATAGTAGAACGGTTTCAATGGATTGGTGCAGGTGTAGTTTCGGTAACACCTCTACCAGTAGTAGATTTACTAGCAACTGCTGCTGTCAATGCCCAAATGGTAGTGGAAATTGGCAGAATTTATGGCTGTGAATTGAACATGGAACGGGGACGAGAACTGGCACTATCTTTAGCGAAAACCCTCGCCAGTTTAGGAATCGTCAAAGGTGCCCTACAATTGCTTTCTACCGCCTTGCAATTGAATGTAGGTACTTTTATTATCGGTAGGGCAATTCAAGGGGTTACAGCGGCTTATTTAACCCGCATTGCTGGTAAAAGTTTTATTGAGTATTTTCGCCACGATCAAGATTGGGGTGATGGGGGAATGACTGAAGTAGTACAGCGCCAATTTCAACTCAATCGCCGAGATGAATTTGTCAAGGCATTTATTCAAGAAGCGATCGCACGGGTGGTGAAACCCTTGAGAGATAAATCTGAGAGTGGAGATTAGGGATTGAAAGATGCCGTAGGGGCGGGGAAACCCCGCCCGCAACTGGGGCAGATAGGCAGATAGGCAGATAGGCAGATAGGCAGATAGGCAGATAGGCAGATGGGGAGATGGGGAGATCAACTGTAGGGGCGCAATGCTTGCGCCCAAAGGGGTTTCCCCCCCCATAAGTAGGGGAAACCCTATTCCCTATTCCCTATTCCCTATTCCCTATTCTCTTTCATAACTTCTAACTTTTGACTTAGTTTATTTATACGGACATTATTAGTCAAAATCATTACTAAACAAGTATTGAAGCTATGATTGTTCACAAGTAGAAAACATTAGTATTTTTAAATCTTTAAGTAAAAAGAAGATTTTTAAAGATTCTTTATTTTTTGAAAAATTATCACAAAGTAAACAGAACCCTTACGTATAAATCACTATAAAAGTTAAAGAACTTCTAAAGTAATTAGCATTCTAGTTATTCATGCAGAGGTTATTCCGGAAACAGTGGGTGATTTTAGAAAAACTAAATAAGTAGTTACATAGTAACCAAGCCATGACCCATCATTTGATCGGCAAAGTGCTACAAAACCGTTACCAAGTTATTAAAAGCCTAGGTGCGGGAGTATTCGGGCAAACATATATTGCCGTAGATATACAGCAACCACATTATCCTAAATGTGTAATTAAACAGCTGAAAATAGCTTGTTACCAATCTAGCTACTTAGAAACAGTAAGATTGCGTTTTCTTTCGGAAACTCAAACTTTACAGCACCTAGGACACCATAATCAGATTCCCCAACTTATTTCTTGCTTTGAAGAATATGAACGGTTCTATTTAGTACAAGAATTTATTGAAGGACATTCTTTAACTGCGGAATTGCCTACAAATCAAAATAATATGGGTGATTTGTGGACAGAAACGGAAGTAATTGAATTTTTACGAGATGTCCTCAGTATTTTAGATTTTATTCACTCTCATGGGGTGATCCATTGCGATGTGAAACCTGACAACTTGATTCGACGTGCTTATGATGGCAAGTTAGTTTTAATTGACTTTGGTTGTATTCAACCAGTTAATTTTGGAGTTGATGCGGTATTACCAATTTATCGAATGCCTGTTACTTCATTAGGTTACATACCACCAGAACAATTTATTGATCAGACACAACCCAATAGTGATATTTATGCGTTGGGGATGATTGCTATCCAAACTTTAACAGGATTAACACCATTACAATTAAACATAGATCCTCACAGCAATGAAATTATTTGGCGTTTTCAACATACTATAGTTAGCGATTTTTTGGCTGCTGTTCTCAGTAAAATGATTCGCTACAATTTTCAAGAACGTTTTCAATCAGCAGCTGAAGTACTGCGGGTGCTAAAGCAAATGCCATTGGAGGGTAGATACTCCTCAAGTTTAGAATCCCAGTCTATTTTGCTATCAAAATCTGAAGATAATTCCCAATCTCAGGAACAGGTACCGACAAAATCTAAAAGTTCAAATTCTCAAACCACATTCTCTCCCCTACTAACGGGAATGAAAGTGGGATTGGTAACTAATTCTATGCTGATGGGATTTGGAGTATATTCTTTACTACAAAATTCTCCCAATCAATCACCCACAGAGACTTTACGTCAAGCCGCAGAAAAATATCAAGGGGGGGATTTACATCGGGCAATCGCTTTGATTAAATCTATTCCTAGTAGCAGTAATGTCTATCCAGATGCTCAAGCTACTATTGAAGAATGGCAACAGCAATGGCAAATTGCGGCTGAAATATACCAAAAAGCCGAATCAGCTTTAAAAGTAGGTGAATGGTCTCAAGTATTGCAAACTGCTTCTATGATGCCTGATATTTTATATTGGCAGTCAAAAACAGATAAATTAGTTGAACGCTCAAAATTTTACATTGAAGAACAAACAAATCATTTATTAGCAAAAGCCTATAATAAAGCAGCAGAAAAAGATTTCAGTGGTGCTTTAACATATTTGCGCCAAATTCCCCCAGAATCTGCTGCTGGTGCTGTGGTACAAAAAAAATTAAGTGAGTACAAGCAAAAGCAAAAAATTAGGGCTGTCTATCTATTACAACAGGCTTATAATAAAGCCGCATCTACTGATTTTGATGCTGCTTTGAAATTTCTGAAACAGGTTCCTAAAGATACTCCTGTTTATGCAACTGCTAAAGCTAAAATGGCTGAATATAGTCGCAAGCAACGTATACAAGCTGCTGTTCAAAAAGAATATAAATCAACTCAAGTTAGAAACAGTCAGTGGCGTAAATCTAATTTCCAACAACTCCATCTTCACAATAATAGTCCCATGTCATTCCCACGAGTAAATTTTCAATAAGAATAATTCACTCATGAAAATTTAAATTAAATTATGGATAATAAATAATTATGATGAATTAGAGTAATTTTAATTCATCATCCAATTTATTTTACTTTTTTTGTGAATTTCGATATGATAATATCTTATCTGCTTGTTTGCGAGCTTTTATTGCTTCTCGGTAATCTGGCTTAAATTTTATTGCTTGTTCATAGGATGCTATTGCTTCTTGATAGCGTTGCAACTTAACTAAGGCATTACCTTTACTATACCAAGCTTGATAATAGTCTTTGTTGTAGCGAAGGGCTTTATTATAAGCTGTTAATGCATCATTATATTTCTCTAGTTTGTAGAGGGAATTGCCTTTGTTATACCATGCTTTGTAGTCTCGGGGCTTGAATGCAATTGCTTTTTCATAGGAACTAACTGCTTGTTCATAACGTTGAGTTTGATGCAAACACCATCCTAAACCATACCAGGCTTCATAGCTTTTAGAGTTATATTTAATTACTTCTTTAAAAGAATCAACTGCTTCTGGATACCTTTGTAAAGTTACAAGTATATTACTTCTCGCTAATAAAGCTGGTATATTTCTAGGGTTATATAATACTGCTTTTTCGTAAGCAGATAAAGCTTTGTTATAGCGGCGCAAATTTACTAATGTATTACCAGTGTTGTACCATGCTTGTTCGTAATTAGGCTTAATTCTTAGGGCTTGTTTATATGCATCCAGGGCATTGTCATATAATCTTAAATTTTGCAGTGCCAAACCTTTTTTGTACCAAGTTTGGTAAGAGTCTGGTTGCAAAGTAATGGCTTGATCATAAGCTTTAATAGCAGCATCATATTGCTTTAAATTAATTAAAGCATCTCCTTTCGTATTCCATATTTCTGGATAGTTATTTTCCTGTTGTAAAACTTTATCAAAAGAAAAATTTGCTTCTTGATATCGCTGTAACTTATGTAAAGTAAAGCCTCTACCAATCCAAGCATCTAAATATTCTGGTTCAATTTGTATTGCTTTATCGTATGCAGCTAGGGCTGATTTATATTGATTTAAATCATAAAGAATTTTGCCTTTTCCGTTCCAGGCTTCCGCATAATCTGGATTCAGTTCAATTGCCTTTTCGTATGTTTCTAGGGCTTTTTGCTTGTGTTGTAATTCTGCAAGTATATTCGCTTCTTTATATAATTGATTGGCATGATTAATATTAATAGTTTTAATAATAAATACAGATGCAATAGCAGTTAAGCCAATAGCAACTAAACTACCTATAACCGCTGGAATAATACTTTTTTGAGGATAATTTACCTGTTTTGGTAACCCTTTGGGACTGACTGCAACAGTACCATAGTTCTGCTTTTGTAAATCTTTGAGTGCGTTTAATGCTTCCTTTGCTGAACTATAGCGCTGACGGAAATCATAACAGACCATCTTATCTAAAAATTTAGCAAAATCCTGGCTTACTTGTGCTTGATTTTGCCAGATAATTTCATTGGTATTTGTATCTTTAACTAATTCATGAGGAGATAAACCTGTGATAGCTTGAATTCCAATTATACCCACAGCATAAATATCACTACTAAACTTTGGATCTCCTTGAGCTTGTTCACTAGGCATGTAGCCAGGAGTACCAATGGCGACTGTAAATGTTGTCGTTCCCTCAGCAATAATAGCCTGGGTAGTGATTTGTTTAACAGCTCCAAAGTCAATTAAAATTAATTTACCATCTTTTTCACGTCTAAGTAAATTGTGTGGATTAATATCCCGGTGAATTACTTGTTGCTGGTGAACAAACCCTAATATTTCCAAAATTTCTTGCAATAGGGAAATTACCTCTGATTCAGACAAGATTTTTCCTGGTTTCAATTCTTCAGTGAGACTTTCACCTTGAATCAACTCTTGGACGAGATAAAATTCTTCCTTATCTTCAAAGTAAGCTAAAAGTTGGGGAATGCGATCGTGATTACCTAGTTTATATAGAACTTGTGCTTCCGTATCGAATAAACGTCTGGCTGTTTGTAAAGTTACTGGATCGTTAGACTGGGGTTTGAGTTTTTTAACCACACATTCAGGAGTACCGGGTAATTGAGTATCACAAGCTACAAACGTTTCACCAAATCCACCTCCTCCCAAGTGGCTAATAATTTGGTATCTTCCAACAAGTGTGTTTCCCAGCATTTGGCTTACCCAGTTTATTGCGATACTATCTAATTCCAATCTTGCCACAGTTGAATCGGGAAAGTAGAGAAATCATAATTCATATTTCATATTTCATATTTCATCCTTCATATTTCTATGATTCCTATTAGCGATAACATTTTCTTTTTTACTAGCAAGAAACCCCTTGTGACTTTGTGGTTAATTGGTATAAACATTGCTTTATTTTTATGGGAAATAAAACTTGATATTAGTAATGAATTAGGTGAGTTTGTCAAAAACTGGGGTGTAATACCAGCACAAATAAGTGGAGGAGTAAAGGAAGTACTGGCTGGTAACCCAGCAGCGACAATAGTGGTGATGATGGGTGTAGGTTCGTTGATTGTAGGGATGTTTCTACACAGCAGTTTTAGTCAAATCTTGGGTAATCTGCTATTCTTGTGGGTTTTTGGCAAGACTGTGGAAAAAGTTCTCGGATACAAGCGCTTTCTGGGACTTTATTTGCTGGGTGGAATGTTAACCGCAATAGTGCAAATCTTTGCCGATCCTAATTTGGGAGTACCATTGATAGGTGCGAATGGTGCAATTGCATCTATTTTAGGGGCTTATATCCTCAAGTTTAGCAATAGTAAAATAGATTCTATTCTGCCCCTAATAATTGTATTTGTTCCTGTACAGATACCAGCTTTTTATTATGTATTTTGGTGGTTTTTGCAACAATTATTTTACGGTATTGGCAGTTTAAATATTCCCGGAGGAGTAAATCCATTTAGTATTGGTTATTGGATGCATGGGGTGGGTTTAATAATTGGTGCGGTGTGGATACGACTGGTGCAATATCGTTAATATAGTTTGCAGTAAATCAGATTCAATTATTGATTGATATTGATTTAATCTATAGAAATCTGGTTTGATTTATGTTGACTTAGCCTCAACTGGGGCTGAGAGGATGTTTGAAAAGTATTGTTATTAACACAAAATCTCCCAAACCTAACCCCCCTACCTCCTAGGGGAAACAGGAGAGGGAAGCGGAAAAACTTTTTATATCGGAAGTGGGGTTTCAAAGCCTTTCTACTTGTAGGAGAGAGGTTTACCCACAGAGGTTTTAAGTCAGCTTTTAGACTTGACAAACAACCTCTAAGAAATATGCCTAAAACTTAGAACGATATTCTGACAATTAAGCTTATTTTTCTAGCTTTCTTAAAGCATCTTCAGCCGCTGCTTTTTCAGCCTCCTTTTTACTACCTCCCCTACCTTTTCCATATTCTTTACCATCTACGAATACCCTAGCAACAAAATTGGGAGCATGGGGAGAACCACCAACTTTTTCTGCAACATATTTGGGGGGAGTATGGGTGATGTTCCGCTGTACCCATTCTTGAAAGCGATTTTTTGAATCTACAATGGAACGAGACTCTACTACATTTTCTGGTACAGAGTCAAATAAAGGTTCTACTAGTGCACGTACCGCTTCAATATCGGAATTGTTATCTAAATAGTAAGCCCCAATAACCGCTTCAAAGGTGCTGCTAAGTAAATTTTTATTGGTAAATCCACCTTCTTTAATTGCTCCTTTTCCTAATCGCATTTTGAAGTTTAAACCTACCTCAATGGCAAATTTTGCTAATTGTTTTTCATCTACTAAAGCTGAACGCCTTCGTGTTAATTCATCTTCACTTTTTTCAGGATGAAGGCGATAAAGATAACTACCACTTAAGAAATTTAATACTGCATCACCTAGAAATTCTAAACGTTCGTTATGTTCTCCTTCTTCTGGATGTTCATGAACATAAGAACGGTGAGTTAGGGCTTGACGTAGGAGTGTTTCGTTTTCAAATATTAGCAGTTGAGATATCTGATTTAATTGCTTTTTATTTTTCTCTTGATTAAGAACTTCTTCTAGTTGTTCAGGAGATAAACCCTGCAGAAATTCTTGTTTCTGTTTTTCAATATAATATACTTCTGGAGATTCTATTATATTCAGGATTTGAGTAATAGTTTCAAGAGAACGATATGTATCTTCTGTTGATAAACGCCTCTCATACACCAATTTATTACGGAAACCTATGAGTTCATTTAGTAAAGCATTTTTGCCATCACCAAATTTAGTTGCAAATACTTGATTCCATTGTTGAATTATGACTTTTAGTAATGCAGCAACATCATCCCGTAGAATCTCTCCAATGACATCCTGAAGAGTTGGATCTTCAGATAGACAGGACGTGGCTACTGTTAACCAATTATCCCCATAAACTTGACGCATTTCCTGCTCAAAATAAGGATATAAACTCTGATTTAGAATATTTAAAGCTCTATTAACCCGCTCACAATTATTAATAGCCATTGACAAAAATAAATATGAACTACTTATTTATCATTATTTTAGAGGTGATGTATCAAATAAAAATTAAATTCTTGTATAAAATATTATAGGATATGTTATGGGATGTGTTACGGACTTATTTCCGATATTATCTATGACTCTAAGTAAGTAGGCAGAAATAAACACAGCTATATTACGAAACGTAAATAACCCTGAAACTTTTACCAATGACATAGACGCGCAGCGGCTAGTCTACGACAATGCCTTACGGCATACCCGCAGGGTATGACAAATGACAAATGACAACCCTAAAAGCGTTCGCTTTATTTGTACCTACTTAAACCTAATTCAAGCGCCTAAAGCACCACCACATTCTATAGCAAAAAGCACTTATTAGTATCAAGAAAAATTAAGAATCAATCTGAGGTGGAAAAATTTTAGCTAAATCCAAAAATAAATCTGGAAAACAAGGTAAGGAAATAACCTGATTAGACAAAATAATCCGCTTATTCAAATAACCGTATTTGCCTTGATTATCTTGATAAGGTTCACTATAATATTCTAGATAATTATCAACTAAATTAAATATCCAATAATCACAAATACCTGCTTCTGCATAAAGAGGAATTTTCACATCTTGGTCATAATCTAAAGACCAATCTGCAACTTCTATGACTAGTAAAACATCAGCAGGTTGCGGATGACCAGAAAGATAATCATCGTCTGTGTTTTTCACAATTGCAAAATCCGGTTCTGGTTCGCTGTTGGGTGATACAATAATTGGAGCTTGAGATTGTAAAGTGGCTCTATTCGTGACAATTTTTGGTAGTTCCTTCCACAATCTCCGCAGACAAGTCTCGTGGGCTGTACCTTTAGCTACCATTTGGATAATTTCTCCCCTAATTAACTGAATATGGTCATCCTCATGGAAAAAGCCCAATTCCGTCAGTTGATGATATTCAGAGATTGTAAAACGCTTAGCCTGCACAACACTCATACATCTTTCTCTCCAAATAAAAACGTTACCCTCATTTCTAAATGTGCCAGAAATTGGTATGCTAAAAGCTTATACTAATTATTATCTAAACTATGTCCGCGCCTACCCTTACTCCTACCATTACAGCTTTTCCCCTAACTGCTGTTGTCGGTCAACAGGCCATTAAAACAGCCCTATTGTTAGCAGCTGTAGATCCAGGATTGGGAGGAGTTGCGATCGCAGGTCGTCGGGGTACGGCAAAATCTGTAATGGCACGTGCTATTCATGCTCTCCTTCCTCCCATTGAAGTTGTCAAGGGTTCCATTAGCAATTGTGACCCAGAACATCCAGAAGATTGGGATGATAAACTATTGGCAGAGACAGGAGAGATAGAAACAGAGGTTATAAGCGCACCCTTTGTGCAAATTCCCCTAGGAGTAACAGAAGACCGACTGTTGGGTTCTGTGGATGTGGAACAGTCGGTGAAACAGGGAGACACGGTATTTCAACCCGGTTTACTCGCCGCAGCTAACCGTGGTGTATTATATGTGGATGAAATCAATCTCCTGGATGACCAAATCAGCAACCAGCTATTAACTGTATTATCCGAGGGACGCAACCAAATTGAACGGGAAGGGATTAGTTTTCAGCATAGTTGTAAATCCCTGTTTATTGCTACCTACAACCCCGAAGAAGGGACACTACGGGAACATCTGTTGGATCGAATTGCCATTGCCCTTTCCGCAGATGGTGTCCTCGGTTTAGATCAACGGGTAGAAGCGGTAGAACAAGCAATTTCCTACTCCCGTTCTCCCCAGGAATTCCTAGAACAGTATAGCGAAGACTTAGACGCCATTAAAACTCAAATTATTCTAGCACGAGAATGGTTAAAGGATGTAACTATTTCCCACGATCAAATTACCTACCTCGTAGAAGAAGCAATTAGAGGAGGTGTACAGGGACACCGCGCCGAACTATTTGCAGTCAGGGTGGCGAAGGCTTCGGCGGCTTTAGATGGACGTTCAACAGTAAATGCTGAAGATTTACGCCGTGCTGTGGAGTTAGTAATTGTACCGAGGGCAACTGTAATTCAAACACCCCCCCCGGAAGAACCACCACCACCACCACCACCCCAAAATCAAGAAGAACAGGAAGACGATCACGAACAGGAGCAAGAAGAACAACAAGAACCGGAACAACAAGAAGAACAAGAACTTAATATTCCAGAAGAATTTATTTTCGATCCGGAAGGGGTAGTTCTTGATCCCAGCGTGCTTTATTTTGCCCAGACAGCGCAACGTTTAGGTAAATCTGGCAGTCGTAGCCTCATTTTTTCTGACGACCGGGGACGTTACATTAAGCCCATGTTACCCAAAGGTAAGGTTCGCCGTATAGCTGTAGATGCAACTCTCCGTGCCGCTGCACCGTATCAAAAATCACGACGGCTGCGTCATCCCGGCAAAAAAGTTATAGTAGAGCAAGGTGATATCCGTTCCAAGCGCTTAGCACGTAAAGCCGGAGCATTGGTAGTATTTGTGGTAGATGCCTCTGGTTCCATGGCACTTAACCGGATGCAGTCAGCCAAAGGTGCGGTGATGCAATTGCTCACAGAAGCTTATCAAAGCCGGGATCAAGTAGCATTGATTCCGTTCCGGGGAGAACAAGCAGAAGTTCTATTACCTCCTACCCGTTCCATCGCTTTGGCACGCCATCGTCTCGAAAGATTGCCCTGTGGTGGAGGTTCGCCATTAGCACATGGTTTAACCCAAGCCGTGCGTGTAGGGTTAAATGCGCAAATGAGTGGCGATGTGGGGCAAGTAATGATTGTAGCGATCACCGATGGCAGGGGTAATATTCCTTTAGGACGTTCATTGGGAGAACCACAAGAACCAGGAGAAAAACCGGATATTAAGGGTGAATTGTTAGAAATTGCCGGGAGAATACGCGCTTTAGGTATTCAGTTATTGGTAATTGATACCGAAAGTAAATTTGTTTCTACAGGCTTTGCCAAAGAGTTAGCAAAAACATCTGGAGGCAAATATTATCATTTACCAAAAGCCAGTGAACAAGCAATTGCAGCCATGACAAAAGGAGCTATTGCTGATTTAAAATCGAGGTAACTACTCATTAGACATCTGGTGAAAAAGAATGTAGAGACGCGATATATCGCGTCTGGAACAAGGGTTCTGGTTGACGCATATTTAATTTCC
>JASJCY010000112.1 GCA_030065825.1 Nostocaceae cyanobacterium
CAGGACTTACGATAGTGTCACAATTGGTAGCTGGTGCGTGAGGTCGGAAGTCTTATTTCTACGTTCACATCGTTTCGTAGCGTCACACACCCTACAAGAAAAAATGTGGCAGTTGCATAAGTCCTATATAAAACATAAAAAAATGTAACTCTTAACTCCGAAAACAATTAAAACATGGTAAATTATATTTTTTCATCCTAACTCCGTTCCTCGTAACTCATAATTTCCAACTTCTAACTTATAACTCCCAAAATAATTCATAATTCAAAATTGCTCATTCTTAACTCCTACCTTCCAACTAATAACTCATAATTCATAACTCCAAACTCTTGCTAAACTCTCAAACTTGGCGATTAATTCCGTTGTTACAAACTTCTGGTAAAATCCAGATGGTGATTGATAGTTGGTTGCTACAACAACATCTATTGGGTAATCAACCACCAACTCTACGTTTTTACACTTGGTTACCAGCTGCTATTTCCCTTGGCTATCATCAACACAAATATCCCCAACATTGGGAAAATTTAACATGGAAAGGAGACAAAATTGACTTGGTACGTCGTCCTACAGGGGGAAGGGGAGTATTGCATCAAGGAGATTTAACCTATGCTGTAATTACATCTGGAATTCCTGGAAATCGGATGCAGGTGTATGAAAAAATTTGTCAGTTCTTAATTCAAGGTTGGGGTAAACTAGGTGTAGAATTGCGCTATGGTAATGCTGGAAGAGGCTATATTCACAACCCCAATTGTTTTGGTACAGCAACTAGTGCAGATTTAGTCACGCTGAATGGTTGTAAACTAATTGGTAGCGCTCAATTACGACGTGATGGGGCAATTCTACAACATGGTTCTATGCGTTTACAACCAGATGCAGAGTTGTTTTCCCAAGTATTTGGTGCTGAATCTTGGACTCCTGTAGAACTTCCTGAAAATCTCAAGATTGAACAGATTATTTCAGGTTTAGTTACAGCAGCAAGAGATTGTTTTGAAGTTGAGTTGGAACCACAGCCACTTTCAGATGATGAGTGGAAAGATATTTATTCACAAATCTCTTGAAGTCCTAACCAATCCCTCATTTCTACAACTAACCATTCATATTCTGCATCTGTTAATCCAGGTATAAATCCACCAAATGTATATTCTTTATTTTTGCTTTCAATAATGATTTTTTGGACATATTTATTATTTACCTTAAACTCCCGGATATAAATATCATTAATAGCTCTAGTTTTTCCTTGCTGCTGTCGATATGAGACACTTGCAAATGTCCAATCTATTAAGAAGTAATTGTCATTAAAAGAAATATAAACTTCTCCAAAATTACGTAGTAAAAATATAATAAAAATCGATAATCCTGCTAATGTAAATAGCAGTTTCAGGATTGGTAAGAAAAATATAGTCACAGGAATGACTGATGTTAGCCAAGCAAATATTGATAATAAGAATAGGGAATATAAAAAGTACACAAAGAAATTTTGATATTTGTACAGCTTCAGACTTCTTCCTGGAATTGTTATTTCTAATTGCTTGGGGGATTTTTTAATTTCAATCTGGCTACCCTCTAGATGATATACTAGGTCAGAAGATTGAGTAGCTAAACGATTATTGAGAGCTTCTAATGCTTGATTTGCACTGCTAAATCTTTGCTCAATATCTGGTTGGGTTAATCCTTCAAGCCAACGTACAAAATGCTTACTCAGGCTAACTTTGTCTTGAAATTGAATCTGCATATTTTTTTGCGGTAAATCTGCTGGTGCAGTACCAGTAACCAAGTGAATTAAAGTCGCACCCAAAGCATATAAATCAGAAGCAGGAACAGACCTTCCTCCAAATTGTTCCATGGGTGCATATCCATAAGTACCCACGACCGTAAATGTTGCTCCCGCAGATGCTGCACGGTCTTGTACAGCACCAAAATCCACGATATATAACTGCTCATCTGACCCTAAAATCAAATTACTGGGTTTGATATCCCGATGCAATACAGGGGGATTGAGGTTATGTAAATAACTTAAAATTTCTAATACGTCAGTGGCAATTTTTATGACTTCAGATTCAGTAAACTTACGTCCTTCTGACAGCAAATCTTTCAAAGATGTACCAGGAATATATTGCTGGACTAAACAGAACCAAAGGATACGATCTTCAATAGAAAAATAATCCCGATACTTAGGAATGCGGGGATGATAAAGCTGTTTGAGAACATTCGCTTCCCGCTCAAACAATTTTAAGTCTTCCCACTGCACTTGGTCTCCAAATGCCAAAAATTTGATAATCACCTGTTCTGCTGGTTCATTTGCTAAATCTTCAGCTAACCAAGTCTGACGACCCGCATTTTGAGATAATTTTTGTTTAAGTTGGTAGCGATCGCACAATATTTGACCTATTTCTAGCATGGGAAGCCACTCCCGCATTTTTTCTGTGATTATTTACATGATAACTAAGTAGGTGGGTACAAATAATAAGTAATAAATAATAAGTAATAAATAATAAGTAATAAGTACAGGACTAAAGCCGCGTGTCACATTCAAAAATGAACTTTTGGTTCGTAGTCAGTAGTAGAGACGTAGCATTGCTACGGGTTAAAACCCTTACTACAAACAGTATCAATATACCAGTTGCGTAAGTCCTAAAGTAAACCTCGTCCAAGTTGAAACCTGGAGTTTGTCAAAAGGGAATAGGGAATAGGGAATCAAAAACTATGGGTTTCAAAATAGACATGGTTTAATTACTCTTTTTATAAGTAATTATCAATGTCATGAAAATATCATATTTACTATGTCAAGCAATCATGACATAAAAAATTGCAAGAGTAAACCACGACTACCCCATTGTAGCAAAAAATATGGTGCTGTAACCATTGAAATTTCGTTCCCCGACGTCGGCAAAATTTTCCTCAATTTAGCATTTTGACGAGGGAAAGCACTTTCTGGAAAAATTTACAAAAGTTAATAATAAACCCTGGTGTTGTAAATGACGTATTAAGACGTATTAATTTTTACTACAAAAAAGCAAAATATCTATATCAAATGAATAACATAGGATCAACTCATTCTCAGTTGACAATTTTTATAGAATTGTTATTATCCAGATTATTTTCTTGTAGTGTCGATCTCACAGCTGTCGATCTCAGTCGAATTGCCAGAAAGCTGATGAACTCAAAGGATTATAGACATCAGCGCTGGGGAATTTCCTAGGAAAAATATGGATACTAAGGATTTACAGGAGGGATTAAATGCTAGTAATTTTAATGAACGAACAAATCCTTGCCCCCGGTCAAGTTTGCCAATCTTGTTTACTTGCAGATCAAAGTGGTCAACCCCGTTGGCGTGAAGGGAAACTGCGCTGTGGTCAAGTAATTCGCAAACTCTCTGAACAGCAACCAGATCAGTATGAGTGTATTATGGGTTTCCGCGTCGCTGATATAGAATAAGCGAGACTAACAAGAAATACCAAGGAACTGCGTTATCCTAGGCTCAGGTAACTACTGCTTATTGACAACAGGAGAACGCAAGATGACTTGGCGCGGGTCTACAACAATAAAAGATAGAATTTTTGCTTGCCTACCTTATTTGCTCCCCTTAATTGAAGCAATAGGATTTGGCAGTTATTTGTTCAGCCAGTTTCCTATCCTAAAAGTTATATTGTCACCAATCTTGCCGATATTAATCATTTACAAGAGTATACCTTTTGCTGGACTGATTGTTTTCTTTGCCTTGTTTGCATTGGTGGTGAGAAACGAACAAATTAGTCACTTCATTCGCTTCAACACAATGCAGGCGATTCTATTGGACATTGTGATCATTCTTTTTAGTGTCTTAATCGGATACGTTTTAAGTCCAATTCCCGGTACTAGCTTTGCAGTCCAAACCTTAGCCAATACCATTTTTATAGGCATCTTGGCAGCAGTTGCGTATTCAGTTTTCCAGTCTTTGAGTGGACGTTACGCAGAAATTCCGGCAATTTCTAATGCAGTTTACATGCAACTGCCACGTTAGTAGTTAACGAACTGTAACGGTGTTTTCCAAGCGACCAATGCCTTCGATTTCCACACGCACGTGATCGCCAATTTGCAATTGACCTACTCCAACAGGAGTTCCTGTCAGTACCACATCCCCTGGAAGCAAGGTAATCGCCTGACTAATATAAGCAACCAGCACATCTGGGGAAAACACCATCTGATCGATAGAGGCAGATTGTACGGGTTTGGGATCTTCATTTAAAAAGGTTTGCAATTTGGCACCAGGATTTAATTCACGCACAATCCAAGGTCCTAGGGGACAAAAGGTATCAAAACCTTTAGCTCGCGTCCATTGCCCATCACGTTTTTGTAAGTCTCGGGCTGTGACATCATTAGCGATAGTATACCCCCAAATTTTACTATCAGCCTCCTGTGGGGTACAATCCACAGCGCGATCACCAATCACTAACGCTAATTCCCCTTCGTAGTCTACCCGTTGTGACTGCGGAGGATACTTAATTTCAGCATCAGTAGCAATAACTGTTGTAGGTGGCTTCAAAAATAAAAGTGGTTCTGGAGGTACATCTGTTCCCATTTCTGCTGCATGATCTGCATAATTTTTGCCCACCGCTACAATTTTAGAAGGGGAACAGGGAGCCAAAATTTCGTAATTCCCTGGTTCTAAAGTCATATCAGTAGGTTGTCCACCCAACCAAGGAGGTGCATCCATTAGCTGAACACTTAGGGACAGTTGTAGCAATCCATAGAAAATCTGTCCCTGTTGATTTTGAATTCGCACATAGCGTTGCGCCATAACTTTGATGTATATCCTTTAGAAAATCAAATTATTCTCAGCTTCAGCCTAATAGTTTTATACATTTGTTACGGAAACCGCAAGTGTGATTCTGCTGTATTTATTCTATGAAGGTGTATTACTTATAAAGTCAGTTCTGGAACTATTGCTGGAAGTATTTTTGTTTGGTTGCTGCTGGAAAAAGATAAATTTGAATGATTTAGTTCATAATTTCCACAATCAGCTGTTAGAATCATAATTCCTTGTTGCTTTAGATGTTTATGGTTCGTGGTATCTTACATTACTTTGACCTAGCATACTGAATATCAGCAACCATTTTGTCCACAAGGAAGGAGATTCGTAATTTATTTATGCAAACAGTTTACGAGACAATGTACATCTTGCGTCCTGATATGGGAGAGGAACAAGTAGAGGGTGCGATCGCCAAATACGAGAACTTGCTCCGGGATCAGGGTGCTGAGAATATCGAAATCAGCAATCGCGGTAAGCGACGTCTGGCATATGAAATTCAAAGGCATCGGGATGGTATTTATATCCAAATGAACTACACTGGACCCGGAAGCGCGATCGCTATTCTGGAACGCGCTATGCGTTTAAGTGAGGAAGTGATTCGTTACCTGACAATCAAGCAGGAAATTAAAGAGCAACAACCCACTCCAGAAGCAGTAACAGCATAAGCATCTAGATGGGACGGGAGGTGTAATTTCCTCCCGTTGTTGTTAGATTCCGGACTGGAATCAGCAGGAAAACCCCATAGCTTAAAATTTGAATATTCCAACTAAAAGTAAAAAAACATCTTTTTCTCTCCCCCAGAATCCATTGGGGATGCTAAATTAGCAGTTAATTATAAAAAAAATTCACCACAATTATCTTTAAAAGTGGAAAATATTCAAAAATGGGATCTAGTTGCTACCGTGAGCCAAACTGACAACCCCACTATCCAAACTCTCTCAGCAGAAGTCACAAAACTGCGCCAAGAGTTGCATCTTCGGGATGAATTAGTACAACAACTATCTTGTGAACTTTTTCGACTGGTTAAGGGCAATACAAATTTTATGCCCCAGCCAGAGGTTTCAGAGCGTCATCAAGCTCAGTTAGAATCATTGCGAGAACAGCTAGCAGCCGTTGAGCAGCAAGTAACTTTCTACCAAGAGCAAATTACGGCTAAAGATGCCGATATTTACCAATTGCGACAGACTGTACAAGAACTAACAGATCGCAGTCGCATGTTGGAACAAGTGGTACAGGAATTACCACAAATTTATCGGCAAAAATTTGAGGAGCGCATGACTCCAGTTAGGGAAAAAGTCGCAACCTTACAACGGGAAAACCGTCAACTGCAAGCAGAACTGCAAAGTGTCAGCTATCGTTTGGCGCTCAAAACCCGCACTGCAAATCATAGTGGTATTGATTTACCAAATTTTCCACCAATGGCATCTGGGGAAGGTAATGTTTCTGCTGTGCCCAATAGTTAATTTAGTTGTGCGTTGTTATTATTACTTTAATTACTAAGTAATGACAGTAGGTAGATTAGAATAACCTGACATTGGTATTATAAACATTCCTAGTAGTCTGTTTCATTAATTTTGAGGAGTTGTGGCACAGGCATCCTGCCTGTGCAGTAGTCAGGCAAGGATGCCTGACCCACAAGTCATTATTTTTACCATCAGAATTAATGGGACAGACCACTAGTTGCAAGGTTACTAATTAACTGTACCACTATTTTCAAAAAGGGCGTTGCTGATTTGAAGTATGAATCTGGGTGTAGAGACTTTGTAGTGCAAGGTCTCTACAAGAGTTTTGGAATTACACAACATCCTGCATCATACATGGATATGGCTAACGCCAAGCTGTGCTAACAGCAACGCTCCAAAAAGCAATTCAACTTTCATCAGGTGCTTAAAACCCGAATTTGCTCATCAATAGTGGTAAGCACATCTTCGTAAGTGTGAAAAATTTCAAATACTGAATCCAGTTGCGTGAGTTCCAAAATCAAACCTACTGCTCTTGGTACGTTACAAATTACTAAACGACAACCACTCTGACGTGCTAATTTTAATCCTTTTACCAGGGAAACCAACCCAGCACTATCCATGAAATCTACTGCTACTAAATCAACTATCCAAAGTTGGCTAGAGTGAGGCACAACTTGAGCCATTTTTTCACTCAATATTGTTCCACCCTGCAAATCAATACGCCCTTCTGGCTTGAACAAAATAACCTGATATTCCGGAGTGAGAGTCATATATTTAACCTGGTAATTGAAACAGATCACAAACGGAGAAACGCTAAATGTGACATAAATATCAATCCTATTTCAACTGCAAAAATACTGCTTAATCCTATTATTTTAAGAATTACAGATATGCAATTGAGACAGTCTTTAAGTATCTACGCCGTATAAATTGTGTAATACTTTCCCAATATAGGCATAAGAAGCTATAAAAATCAGTAACATCCGCATCTTTTACGAAATTTTTATAATAAAAGCGGTTTTATATAAATTTTTCCTAAAACTTTTCAAGTCTTTTGCCTGTAACTCCACTGATGTAAAGTTCCCTAGCAAGAGCATGATATTTACTATCAGTATAATTGTTCTAGAATAGCCTTTTTATTAACAATAAAAAACTAATAGTGAATATAGATTTGTACTTATGGAAAATTCTCTTTTGTGGTGAGTAGATTGACACTTGAACCAAAGACAAGCCAATATAGAGTAAAAAATAACAAATTGTAAAGGTTATGGTGCCAGATGTCTCTTGAATTCATCTCACTGGAAAATATTCAGGAAATTGCCCACGAGTACGGTTATTGGGCAATTTTTTTGGGAATTTTGTTCGAGAATTTGGGTATTCCCCTTCCTGGTGAAACCGTAACTCTGGTAGGGGGATTTCTGGCTGGTAGTGATGAACTCAGTTATTGGCTAGTTCTTGGTGATGCTACTGCGGGTGCTTTTCTCGGTGGTATCTGCGGTTATTGGATTGGTAGACTTGGGGGCTTGTCTTTATTGATACGGCTTGCCAGTATATTTAGAATTTCAGAAGCCAGGGTTTTGAATATTAAAGAACAGTTTAGTGAAAATGCCGTGAAAACCGTATTTTTTGGGCGTTTTTTCGCACTACTACGAATTTTTGCCTCACCACTAGCTGGAATCGCTGAAATGTCCTTTGGGAAATTCTTTGTGTATAACTTGCTAGGGGCAACTGCTTGGGCTAGTGTAATGGTGACATTAGCTTTCTTTGCAGGCAGAATTGTTTCCCTAGAACAATTGGTTAGCTGGGTAAGCCAGTTTGCAATTTTGGCTTTAGTAATCCTGGTTGCCCTTATTTTTATACCTCTATGGTTAGAATCTCGACAGGTTAAAGAAGTAAGCAGTGAAGATTGATGAGCCTCTTGGGCGCAAGCATTGCGCCCCTACTAATTTTTAACTGTTAACTCCTATCCTGCTGTGCCCAAATGCGTGTAGGTAGACCCCAAACATAGATAAAGCCTTCAGCAGCTTGATGGTCAAATTGGTCTTGTGCACCGTAGGTTGCTAAGTCAGGGGTGTAAAGAGAATTGTCAGAAGTACGTCCAACAATGGTAGCGTTACCCTTGAACAGTTTTACCCTTACATTCCCAGAGACTTTCTCTTGTGTCTTTTGAATAAAGGCATCAAGGGCAGCTTTCAGGGGACTGTACCACAAACCGTTGTAAACAAGTTGACTGTAAGTCTCTTCAATCCCCCGCTTGTAATGGGTGACATCTGCCGTCAAAGTGAGACTTTCTAAGTCGCGGTGTGCTTGGATTAACACCAACATTGCCGGAGATTCGTAAATTTCCCGAGATTTAATCCCCACCAGACGGTTTTCAATCATGTCAATCCTTCCGATACCATGATTCCCAACTATCTGATTGAGTTGCTCAATTAGCTCAACGGGGTTTTTCCCTTCGCCATTAATGGTGGTGGGAATACCTTGGGTGAAACCAATATCAATGTACTCTGGCTCGTCCGGAGTATCGGCGATCGCCTTTGTCATGGTATAAATTTCTTCTGGTGGTTCCACTGCGGGGTCTTCTAATATCCCTGCTTCGATGCTGCGACCGAGTAAATTTTTGTCAATACTGTAAGGGGAAGATTTTTTCACTGGTGCGGGAATGCCAAATTTTTCCCCATAAGCTATGGTTTCCTCACGACTCATGCCCCATTCCCGTGCAGGAGCAAGTATTTTCAAATTGGGATTCAAAGCTGCTACAGCCACATCAAAACGTACCTGATCGTTACCTTTGCCAGTACAACCGTGAGCGATCGCATCAGCACCATATTTTGCCGCAGCTTCTACTAATTCTTTAGCAATTAATGGACGAGCTAGAGCTGTTCCTAGGGGATAACGTTTTTCGTAGAGGGCATTTGCCACAATTGCACTAAAAGCGTAATCTTTGATGAAGCTTTCTTTAAGATCGGCTACCAGCGATTCGCTAGCACCTGATGTCAATGCTTTCTTTTGCACCGCTTCTAATTCATCTCCCTGACCTAAATCTGCTGCCAGGGTAATTACCTCTTCTACCCCCCACTCATGTTTGAGGTAGGGAATGCACACTGAAGTATCAACTCCACCAGAATATGCCAAGACAACTTTTTTGGCGCGACCCATTACTAATTTCTCGATGCTGCAAAACGACGAGTTCTTATTATCCAACTAACTCCGTATATTCTCCTCAGTAATGATACTGATTACTAATTATAAGTCGTTAGTTTATACACTCTAGATGCAAAAGAGACATTTAAAGTTTCAGTATAAATTCTGATGTGTTTGGTTTTGGGATTAGGGATTAGAGACTGGTGTATGGTCTATATTATCTGAGGGTGGCTGTAATACATAAAAATATAAAAACGCCTAGAATCATGAACAATACATTTAGTAGCTGGCAAGATTGGTTAACTGTAGTGGGTTATGTGAGTTTTACTGTTTTTATCATTGGGTGTATATTAACCACCCAGAAGAAATAAAAATATAGAGGCTGATCTATTGTAAAATCATTTTCTTGTACTATAAACAACATTATTATTGCGTAATAATTACGAATGTATTCTCAAACCGCTCTTTTATCATAATCAGCATCAAGATAAAGTAAAGCAGGGCAAATTCGACATTGCCTATATCCTAGATTTTGTCATCTATCTTTCTTCAGTTGTACAGCAATTAAATAACCATGCTGCTTTTCATTCAGGTCATATTGTGTATTGTTTTGGTGATTTTTGTCGGTTCAAAGTTGTCGCAAGCAGCCGATGTGCTGGCGGAAAAAACTGGATTGGGACGTACCTGGGTGGGTAGTATCTTGCTGGCTGGTGCTACTTCTTTACCAGAATTAGCTACTGGAGTGGGTGCGGTGGCATTGTTAGATCCCCCAGCCCCAGACTTGGCTGTAGGTGGTATCTTTGGTAGTTGTTTGTTTAACTTGCTAATTTTAGGGTTGCTGGATATTTTCTGTGGAGGAGATCCCTTACTTAAAAGAGCGCAAATTAGCCACGGATTGGCTGCTAGTTTCGGCTGTGTGATGTTGGGTGTGGCAGCTGGGGGAATGCTCATGGCAGAAAATGGTACTAATCTGACTCTTGGCTGGGTTGGAGTTCCCAGTATTTTCTTGATGATGCTTTATGTAGTCAGTGCCCATACAATCGCCCAATTTGAGATTAGACGGCGTAATCAGGTACTGCAAGAGGAAGCAGAAATGTACCAATATGAGCATATAAAACCCCAGAAAGCCTATGTGATGTTTGCCTTGTTCTCCCTGGGGATAGTAGTACTTGGTGTGTGGCTGGCATATCTAGGGGAGGAAGTAGCGGTTGTAACTGGACTGGGGGAAAGCTTTGTGGGGGCATTGCTGTTAGCTGCGGCTACCTCCCTGCCGGAAGTTGTGGCATCTATGACTGCACTCAAGTTAGATGCTATAGATTTAGCTGTATCTAATGTTTTTGGTTCTAATCTGTTTAATTTGGCAATTCTGGGCAGCTACGATTTATTTTACCTGCGGGGCAATCTGCTGAAAAATGTCGGTCATATACATGTTTTGACTGGTATTGTGGCAATGGTGATGACTTCTGTGGCAATTATCGGCTTAATTTACAATGCTACCCGTCGCACGCGGCTTTATATCACTTGGGATGGTATTACTTTGATTATCCTTTACATTGTTGGCATGTATGCTGTCTATCGCAATGGTTCGTAGTGCTAGACAAATATCGACAAAACTGCCTAGTCTTTCCCAAACAGACCCTGTATTTATTTCCACGCTTTTTTGGCTTGCAGCGGGGTTTTTGATACAACTGATAACTTGTATCATTCTCAATTCACCCATCTTTTCCGCCTAGGAATAAATTCCCAGGAACCGATAAACAAAGTCTGATAAATTAGACTGAGTAAGGGTTACAGTAGGTTTTAACCTGCTAATGCTTGCGCCACGCTACGCGTTTCTTGTATGTCGGTAGGGCTGGTTTATGAAGCTCGGAAATTTATTTGCAAGCGGTTGACAAGGCTCAACGACATTGGTGCAAGTTATCAGATACAAACAACTTACATTCTACAACACGTTAAACCCCTGCGCCGCAAAGATGCTCGCTGTTTTATCCAGATTTTCGGTAGGGGTGAGAAAAATATCAATCTGACCCCTTGATTGTAAAATTTTATTAAAATTTCAAAAATCATCTTTTCTTCCTCATTAGCCAAAATTTTGATCGCTGTTCTGATTTTTGAGTGAACGAGATTTCAATGGTTACAGTGCCATATTTTTTGCTATTATGGGGGTATCCCTTGTTTTGTTCTGCAATTTTTTTTGTCATAATTTCATGACATCTTTATATAATCTTTTTGTGACATTTTCTGGAAAGATTTCCAACTTCTGTGAGATTGTTTATAAATACTCCCTTCCCGGCAGAAGATTACCTATAACGTAGGTTGGGTTGAACTAACAACTTGCACTTCCAAAAAGGATAACCAGGAGGCAGAACCTCCAAACCCTAGTTACCAGCGTGACGCTGGTAACCAGAACATAGGGACTTCTGGCTCTTCTTGAGAATGGTGCAAGTTATTTTTCGGTAAGAGTAAGACCCCGTCCTTAAGGACGGGGACTTAGCGGGAAGGGAGTAATGTTTGTAAGTAAGTCGGCGAGAAAAATTCAATGTATATAAAGAAATATAAATTTGATGTAGGGTGTCGTACCCTCAGGGATACTGCACCTTAAATTGTTGATGGTGCGTTGCGCTAGGCGACAATACACTCTACATTTAATCCTTGACTACATCAAAACCAAAATCTGAACCTCGGGGACGGATAATACCTCCTTTGAGGACTTGGACGAGGATGGGGTTACTTTCACGCTCACCTTCAGGAGTAAACTGTAATTCATCTCCTGATGTTTGAGTAGAGGGAACATTCATCCTTGCAAGTCTTGCCAAGACTGTTGAACGAGAGGATTGAGGAGATAATGCTTTAATAAAGGCTTGGGTTGCATCAAAACTGGTAGCTGTACGCCAGTTAACTTTTCCTCCCCATTGTCTTGATGCTGCCATGGAAAAATTTTGAGCTTGCGGTGATTCGACAAACCAGGGAACTGCTATTATTAAACCTTCAACCGCTATACCAGCGTTTAAGGTTTTGGGACTATACAAAGCATCTCCACCCAATAATTTTAGCCTTTTCTCCTTTGGTATACGGATATTTTCCTGTGCTATTTCAAGGGCTACAGAAGTTAGAGCAGTATTGGGGAACAATAAAGCTGCACTAACTTCATCCTCTAGTACGCTTTTAGATACTTCACCCCATGCATCCAAGTTTGTATTGCTTAAATCAACACTCCGGGCAATATTTCCAGCAAAGTTTTCTTCAAAAGCATTCTTGAGACTAGTACTATAAGAACTTTTTGGATTATAAAAAATTACGACTCGATCCAAACCAAGATTTTTATAAGCATAACTAGCTAATTTCTTACCTGCTGCGGCATCAGAAGGAACTGTTCTAAAGAAAACTTCGCTAGCTAAAGAAGTACTAGTACTGGTAGGAGATATAATTCCCATACCTGCTTTTTCATATACACTTAACCCTCCTTTAGTAGCACTGCTAGAATTATGTCCAATTACTCCTAATACAGATTTATCTTTAACTAGTTGTTTGGCTACTTGGGTTGCTCTTTCGGGCTTGTTTCCATCATTGGCAATTACAATTTCCAGGAATCGATTGTTCAATCCATTGGATTTGTTAAACTGATGTTGTGCCTGTGCAATACCTCGCAACATTTCTTTAGCAGAGGTTTCGTTATTATCAATCGGTACAACTGTTGCTAGAGTGAAAGGATCGCCCTTTTGACGGGCTAGGGCATTGTTATAATAAATTAACACTTCTGGATCATTACGGTCAGCTTTGACAGCCTTTTGAAAGTATTTTACTGCTTGTGAATAATTCTTTTTTTTGATTGCTTCAATACCAAGGTCTCGACTGGCGTTACCAACACCACGGAAAAGAGCCTTGTCTCCCCGGCTCGATTCTGCTAACTTCTTATAAGATTGCTCAGACTTAGATGAGAGCAATGGAATCTTTACTTCTGGAATCAAATTAAATACCGCAGTAAATATAGCGGCAGCAGCAATGAGGGTAACTGCTAAACTAATATATACTTTTTTCCGTTTATCAATCTTTCTAGAATATTTTGGTAACATTGTTCTAGAATTTGTCAGTAAATGTTTATCGATAGCTGAACTTACAAGTTGCACTTGCAAAGATAACAAAGATAAAGCCCAGGTTTATAAAGCCGATTGGGCTATCTGAATCTATTAGGGAAAGTTTATAAGCTGTCTACTAGATTTTTGCGCTGTTATTTCTTTGATAATTATAGCAATTTATATCCTGTTGTTGTCTTTATTGCTACAACACTTAATTGAATTTGCTTTTAGTACTTGGGGTCGGTGAAGTAATCATAAAGCATCCCTCTACAAACCTCTGAGATTATTAGACAATTCTTTGTATTCCTTAATGGTTTGACATGAAGTTTGTTTTACTTGATTTTCCATAATCATTGTTTACAATTGATCAAAATTTTATATAAGGAATAGGGAATAGGGAATAGGGAATAGGGAATAGGGAATAGGGAATAGCGAATAACCCTCTTTAATCACTCTCGCGCTAATAAAAATCCAAAACCCTTATTCTTAAGAACTTTTATGAATTTAGGCGTAGGTTGGGTTGTAGCTTGCACACCCCGGAGGGGTGGGACGTAGCTTGCTTCCCGCAGGGTAACCCAACAACCAAAAACTTTGGTATTGTTGGGTTTCACTACCCTTCACCGAACACTAAGTGTACGTTCTACCCAACCTACATTTATTTTTCTCTTCCCAGAGACCCATTACCCATTACCCATTACCCATTACCCATTACCCATTACCCATTACCGCAATCAGGCGACTTGTATCAGATTCTACTTACTTAGGTATTTTCATCCTCTGGTTGTGGGTGATTCATTGCTCTTGGCTTGTAAAGTTTTATTAAGTTTTTCAAAATGATCTTTTTCTACCCAATAATCACATTTTGGAGAATTATTCTGATTTTTGAACTCACGAGATTTCAATGGTTAAAGCGCCATATTTTTTGCTATAATCAATTAAACCTAGATATATCCTGCAATTTTTTATATCATGGTTTGTTGACATAAAATATTATTCTGACTTTTGATGCAAAATAATGGCATTTGGGTAAGTCTGATTGAAAATCAAGTTAACATTTTTCCTAAGCAGTGATTTATGGTTGTGGTAGTGTAGGGATTTTTACTCTTTATCAAATACAATAACAGTGGGATGGGCATCCCTGCCCATCGTAATTTCACCGATTCCCTACAAGTTTGGGAAAGTTGGCAAAGCGCTGCTGTGCATCCCACTTATGGTCTATTCATTCTACTCAACCGAAAATCCCTATAACTATGTCTAAAGAAGCAATTGAAGCCATTGTCGCTGCCTATTTTGCCAATATAGCCGCTATGAACCCCGAAGGCTGTGTAAATAACTTTGCACAAGATGCTCTGAGTTACGATCCCGTTGGGGAACCACCGACGAAAGTCCATGAGGGGTTTCGAGAGTTTATTGGATTGTTGCAAGCCACTTACGAAACATTAGAACCTACAACAGAACATATGTTTATTGGTGGGAATGAAGCGGCTGTCAAGTGGACAATGCGGGGAGTCAGTAAAACTGGGAAGTCAGTCACCTTTGAAGGAATTACTATATTTGAAATCAACCCTGGGGGTAAGATCCAAACTACTCGCGCTTACTGGAATCCAGCAGCAATGATGGCACAATTGCGTTCCTAAGGCAGGCTGGCATATGCGCTAAACTAGAGGCATTGAGGAGAAATCTTTGGTGGTAAGTCCAATTAATGACCAATCTGCACACTAAAGAGTGACGATGCCTGAAGAAAACGAAGCCCTCTTAATTGAAGAAATTACCAAACTTAAACCTACTCACTTTGCTGACTTAATTAGAGCCGCACAGTTGATTTATGACCCAGCTAGGGGTATATCTGGTATTATTAGAAATGTTGACTGGGAAGGAGAGTTTGGCATTCCTAGAGATGTCACACAAAATCTCCAGGCATTAGGTGAAGAATTTCGCTATGCATCTCCCCATATAGCTCCTGAAATCATCTGGAGTAAGCTAACTCCCGAAACTCGTCTATGGTTCATTGAAAATAAAGATGTGCTGTGGGAGTTTGAAGAGATTTTCCCAGCAATGGATGAGGATTAATATTAATGGGTAATTAGTAATGGGTAATGGGTAATGGGTAATAAATAGCTACTGAGAACCCAGCATCAAAACCGAAATAAATGAAAATGCAAAAAACGCCTGGGAGTGTTGCCGTGTTTCCACCCCGAGCGTTTTCTGCTTTACACTTGCTCCTCACACACAACTATAAATTAACACCATCGCCAGATAATGACAAGTATTTTCTGTAACAAATTATCAAGAATTTCTATAAGTTTTGTCAATTTTTCCTTAAACACAACAAAAAGCATCCGGGAGTGTTGCCGTGTTTCCACCCCAGACGCTTTCTGTTTTACACTTGCTCCTCACACACGAATATAGGTTAGCATTGTTGAGGGAGAATAACA
This sequence comes from Nostocaceae cyanobacterium, assembly GCA_030065825.1. Taxonomy (GTDB): domain Bacteria; phylum Cyanobacteriota; class Cyanobacteriia; order Cyanobacteriales; family Nostocaceae; genus JASJCY01. The sequence continues at coordinate 15,908 of JASJCY010000112.1, forward strand.
AACATATTTAGTGACACTTTGGCAAGTGTAACATTGTTATTCAAACAAGTTAATGTAAAAAGTGACGTGTACCTGTTAACACCATCACTAAACCGAGTTCGTTTGCAGCCTTGATGGAATCTGCATCTCGGAGGCTTCCACCGGGTTGAACGATCGCAGTAATTCCCGCAGATGCTGCTGTTCTTACGGAGTCATCAAAAGGGAAGAAACCGTCACTAGCAAGGAAACCCCCTTTGGCTTTTTCCCCTGCTTGTTCTAAGGCAATTTTCACGGAACCAACGCGGTTCATTTGTCCAGCACCGACACCCAAAGTTGTGCGATCGCCACTAACGACAATAGCATTGGATTTGACATGTTTACAGACTTTCCAAGCAAACAACAATTCTGTTAATTCGTCATCGGTGGGCTTTCTGTCGGTAACAACTTGCCATTGACTGCTATCGCTAACTAGATCATCTGCGGCTTGGGTAAGGAAACCTCCAGCGATCGCTTTTACTGTTTGTTTGGGACCAGTACCTAAGTCTGCTAAAGTTAATACTCGCAGTTTTGATTTAGCGGCAATAATTCCTTTTGCTTCCTCATCGCATCCCGGTGCAACTACGCATTCTAAAAATGTCTTAGTTAACTCCACAGCGGTAGCAGCATCAATGGGTTGGTTAAGAGCAACAATACCCCCAAAAGCGGAAACCGAGTCAGCATTAAAAGCCTTTTGATAAGCTTCTGCTAAGGTATTACCCAAAGCTACCCCACAGGGATTCGTATGTTTAATCACTGTAGCGGCAGGAGTATCAGTAAATTCCGCGATGATTGCCCGTGCAGCTTCTAAATCCACTAGATTGTTATAGCTGAGTTCCTTCCCTTGGAGTTTTGTCGCAGCAGTCCATCCCGTAGAAGTGTTACCAGTTTGATACCAAGCGGCTGTTTGGTGGGGGTTTTCGCCATAACGTAGGGACTGCAATTGCTTGCCAAAAAGGGTGTATGTGTCTGGTAGGGACTGTATACCACTCAAATAAGAAGCAATGGCACTGTCGTAGCTAGAAGTATGTAAGAATCCTTGTAGAGCAGATTTTTGGCGAAACTCTAAGGATGCTTCCCCACCATGTTGACGTAACTCCTGCAAATATTCGTCATATTGTGTGGGATTACACAACACCGTTAGATGAGCAAAATTTTTCGAGGCTGCCCTTAGCATAGCAGGACCGCCGATATCAATTTGCTCAACGGCTTCTGGTAAGGTTACTCCTGGTTTAGCAATGGTTTCCTCAAAAGGATAAAGATTTACTACCACCAAATCAAGAGGACGAATTTGGTTATTTTCTAAATCCGTGATATCTGAAGCAACATCTCGACGGGCTAAAATTCCCCCATGAATACGGGGATGGAGAGTTTTTACCCTCCCCCCTAAAATTTCTGGAGAACCCGTATAATCAGAGACTTTAGTAACAGGTAATCCCGCATCTTTAATAACTTTTGCCGTGCCTCCACTGCTGATTAAATCAAAGCCAAACTCTTCTACCAAGCTTCGCGCAAGGTCAACTAAACCAGTTTTATTAGATACACTCAGCAGTGCTAGACGCGCCATAATTCCCTAGTTTCCTGTGTTTGATTTAAACTGAAGGCAGATAAATATTTTACTAAAGAAGTATAAACTGTAAAAGTAGGGGCACGACGTCAGCAAGGTTACTTTATACACCGAGAGATTGCAGGTGCCGTGCCCTTACAATATACCCAGAGATTGTGGGTGCCTTATCCCGAAAGATTATGGGTGCTTTCCCCCCTATGATTTTTTCAAAACCCCTATTTCTTGTTGCATAGGCAAAACATCTAAAATATCGGTTTGGGAGCAATATTTTAAATCTTCGTGGCATTCCAAACGTAACAACCGTTTACCGTGACTTGCGTGGTGCATCAATCCTAGTAAATCATTTTGCCATTGAGAATAAAGAGCAACCGCACTAATTACTTCATCATTACCCGCTAATTTATCTAATGACATTTGAATTTCCTGTGCCAAACTGTGAATAATTGCACCAGCACAAACCGTATCTTCCAAAGAATAACTGCCTTCCCAACCAGAACCGACTATCCATACAGTTTCTGGTTTGTGTTGCACAAGATATTTAACCACCGCTGCACGATTAATTAATGCCCCAGTAATTACTACCTTTGAATTTTGGATACATTGTAAAGCCCGAGTTCCATTAGTGGTACTCATAAACAAACGCTTTCCTTGGACAATCTCAGGGGTACAACTAAGAGGAGAGTTCCCCAAATCAAAACCGGGAACCTTTGCACCACCACGTTCTCCCACTTTCAGTCGTTTTTCTCTTGACCAAGATTCGCTTACCTGAATAAGTTTATCTAAATCACTGAAGACTTGAACAGCCTCACCACCAGATGCTAAAACAGTTGCCATAGTAGTGGTTGCTCGCAGCACATCAACTGCGATCGCACATTCGGGCACTGTATCCGTTGGTGTTAATTCCGGGGTATGGTAAACGAATAGCTTCACGTGCTTGATAAACCTGATTTAATACTACTGCCGAGATCACATTCTACCCAGTTGATGTCACTAACAATTAACAAAAGTTGCTAGCTATATCATTGAAAACTGGTAATAAGTAATGGTTAATAGGGAATAGGGATTACCAATGACCAATGACCAATCACCATTTACCATTTACCATTCACCCCTTACCATTGCAAATACACTATGGCACCTTTACCTAACTATCGCCCCAAACAACTGTCTTTAGGTCCATTGGAGGCAGAAATTTTGAATATTGTTTGGGAACTGGGTAACGCTACAGTTAAAAATGTCCATGATCGCATCCTTGCTGACCCCAACCGCGAATTAGCTTATACTTCTGTAACTACGGTATTGCGTCGCTTGACTGATAAAGGTTGGCTGGTCTGTAATAAAAAAGGACGGGCATTTTACTGGCAACCCTTAATTAGCAAACAACAAGCAGACGTAATCAAAGCACACGAACAACTACAGCGCTTTTTAGCCGTGGGAAATCCTGATGTAGTTGCCGCCTTTGCTGATAGTCTAGATGAAGCAGCTAGCGAACAAATACAAGCGATCGCTAAACGCATTCAAGCCGCACGGCAAGCAAGGGAGGAAGAAAAATAATGCATGTAATTATTATTTTGGCTGCTTTAGCAGTGGCTTGGTTCACAAGATATACCTGGTATCAACCCCAAGGTAGTTGGATTTCTCGCTGGAGGCGATCACTGTTTTTGTTTCTCTTCCCACCCTTGTTAATTTTCATGACCATACTCGCCGTTTTGTGTATGGGACCCCAAGGTCAAATGGGAAACTGGCAGACGGGATGGTTTAGTTATGTACTTGCATTAAGTTTGCTGGTATTTTTCGCCATTATGTGCATCAAACTAGCATGGCAGGGATGGCAGTCTGTAAAATCTGCCCGCAGCTGTCCCCAGCTAGATGTTGCTGACAAAAAAATACGCCTACTTTCTTGTGAGGCACTATTTGCTGGTCAAATCGGCTTCTGGCAACCAGAACTAGTTTTGAGTCATGGACTACTACAAACCCTCTCTCCTGAGCATTTAAAGACGGTTTTAGCCCATGAACAAGGGCATTACCATTACCACGATACATTTTGGTTTTTCTGGCTGGGTTGGATACGTTCGTGTACAGCCTGGTTACCAAACACTGAGTCTTTATGGCAAGAACTGCTAGCGTTACGAGAATTACGGGCTGATGCCTATGCAGCACTGCGAGTAGATCCCCTATTGTTGGCAGAATCCCTGCTATTAGTCGTCAGTAACAGCCATGTGTCCTCACAGGTTTTCTGTGCTGCTTTGGACTCCGGTGGGAGCGATCGCTTAGAACAAAGAATCGAAGCACTGCTTTCCCCACCAGAACCCACTCCCCATTTGAACTTGAAATTCTGGCAAGGTTTCGCCCTAGCTTTTTTACCCCTGGTAACCGTATTATTTCATAGTTAGGTAATTGGTAATTGTCTCGTTCCTTGACTCACGTCTCGTTCCTTGACTCTGGCAAGGAATGCAGTATGTGAGGCTCTGCCTAAATATTATAAAAAGAAACATTAAGGAGGCAGAGCCTCTAGAATTACTTTCCCAGGCTAGAGCCTGGGAACGAGAATAACGAGAATAATGAGAACAGTCCTTGACTCTGGCAAGGAATGCCTCGTTCCTTGACTCTGGCAAGGAATGCAGTATGTGAGGCTCTGCCTAAATATTATAAAAAGAAACATTAAGGAGGCAGAGCCTCTAGAATTACGTTCCCAGTCTAGAGCCTGGGAACGAGAATAATGAGAAGAGTATCCTATTATTTGCTAGTTCTGAATATTGGTTACTTTTTGGTCACGAAACCATAATCTGACTATGTCAAGAAAATATAACAGAAAAAATTGCATGGTAAACCCAGAGATACCCCTATTATAGCAGAAAATCTGGCGCTGTAAACCCTAAAATATCGTTGTTTGATAATAATAATAATTCTCAAAAAATGGAGATTTGGGAGGAAAATATCATTTTTGAAATTTTTAGAAAATTTTACAATCAAGGTATGAAATGAAAACCTCCCTCTGAGGTTATACCTAATCAAAAAATGTTTGCAACTTTCCACCATTGCAGAAGGGGTCAAAGAGGCAAAGCCTTTAGAATTAGGTTCCCAGGCTAGAGCCTGGAAACGAGAACAACTCCTAATTTTTGGTAGAACCTTCGAGTACTTGAGAGTAAACAAACCCTGCTAAGGAACTTCCTAAAATGGGAGCTACCCAAAACAACCACAATTGCTCAATTGCCCAACCACCAACAAAAAGTGCCGGTCCGAGACTGCGGGCAGGATTTACTGATGTACCAGTTACGGGTATACTAACCAGGTGAATAAGGGTTAATCCTAAACCGATAGCCAGGGGAGCAAAACCCTGTAATGCTCTGCTATCTGTTGCACCCAGGATAATTAACAAAAACATGAAACTGAGAACAAACTCAGCTACAAAGCAAGCCAAGAGGGAATAACCACTGGGAGAATGTATCCCATAGCCATTGCAAGCAAAACCACTTCTAACCAAGTCAAATCCTGGCTTTCCGCTAGCAATTAAAGCCAAAACCCCAGCCCCTGCGATCGCTCCAAATACCTGGGAACCAATATAAACAAAGACTTCAGAATCTGGAAAGCGCTTTGCAGCCCAAAGACCAATGGTAACTGCTGGATTAATGTGGCATCCTGATATATGACTGATTGCATAAGACATGGTCAATAATGTCAAGCCAAATGCTAAAGCCACACCAAGCAAACCTATCCCTACAGGAAAGGCAATATTTCTGCCAATTTTTGCTCCATCAGCACCTATAAATGTCGCAGCCAAGATTACACTGCCACAACCACCTAGAACTAACCAAAAAGTTCCGATGAACTCTGCAATACAACGTTTGAGCAGTGACATTATGATAATTTTTTGACACGCTAAGTTAAGTCATAAGCAAATCTTATCTACATTTTTTTTTAATGAATAATTTGAGCCAAAATTCTTTACTTGTACTCATTATTTAGACAGAATTAAGGAGATGATTTTTGGGATTATACTCAGTAAATAAAAGTAGCCTTTTCAAGTAGCATTAGAAACTGGTTTTTTTGGGGTAAAACATCCAACATTGTGCATTAGTGGTTTAGGTTGCGAGATTTTGGCTTTTATCTAGAGCTTGCTTGACTTTTAAAATAACTTTCATGTGAGCTAATTGACTGTCCCAAGGTGAACGAGGTAGTAATGGAGAGTTTTCAGACTCGTTTTTTGATGACTTAATTGCTGTATTTTCTAGTTGCTTATCAGACATGTTCATTTGTTATTCTCAAGTAATTTATTAGTTGTTTAATATCCTGAAAATTGCTGTTTAGGACGGGTGAAACACCCATCCCACAATCAGAAAATCTTGAATGTATTAGGCTCAATTGAAAACCACTATATTCCCCAGTACCCAGTCCCTAATCCCTAGTGTTTGTATTAGCCGACTAAGGAGTAAGAAACCTCCGGTTCATCTTGCCAATTTTCAGACCACTGAATGCTTTCAGGAGTAAAATGTAAGGGGTCGTTTTCTGGCAAAGGGGTATTAATTGGTTCCTCTATAATTTCAAATTCTCCATTATCAAAGGGAAGCCCTTGTGCCTTAACTTTAGGAACTAGCCGTTCCCTCATACCTCGTTCAGCTTGTGTAAGTGCGCGATGATGACAGTAAGGATTGTTACCCCTCTTGTCAAAGAAAACATGGGCAGTCCAACTGCAACCCCCCCGACAAAGTTCGGCAAATTCGCAGGTTTTACAGAAACCCCACAGGTGTTTGGTTCCTTCTGGAGTTCCCGCTCCCAAATTTAAACGTAATTCTGGGGCATTTTCCACAATATCCCGCAGAGAATGGTCTCGGATATTACCACCAGTGTAAGCAGTTGTAGGGAGAGAGGGACAACCCTTAATGGCTCCATCAGCTTCAATTCCCAAAGTGGAAAGCCCAGCAGAACAACCCTGCCAAAATCCAAATTCGTACTCTACTCCCCGTCCCCGTAACAACCGTTCGTAAGGACCATAGTAACCAATGTTATTCCCTGGCTGCACCTTAACCCCTTCCCGGTATGCTCGACGGGCAACACGGGCTATCATCGGGTATATATCTAAAAGTTCGTGGGGTTGGAGGAGGATGTCTGCGTTGTCTGCTGCATTACCCATGGGGACAGTGAGCTGAATTTGCCAAGCACGGGCACCAGCATCGCGGATACACTCATATATACGGGGAAATTCTGGGGCAGAAAGACGGTTAATTTGGGTGTTACAACCAAAAGCAATCCCCACTTCCCGTAAATGGCTCATGGTCTTAAAGGCATATTCCCAAGAGCCTTTTCTCCCCCGCAGGCGATCGTGAGTTGCTTCTAAGCCATCGATGGAGACGGAGACGGTACGAATACCTGCTGCCTTCATTTTACCTGCGGTTTCCAAAGAAATACCATAACCACCAGTGGTCATACCGCAAAGCATTCCCGCATCGTTTATTGCTTTGGCAATTTGCAGCCAGTCTGGACGTAAAAATGCCTCACCACCAATCAGGGTAACTTCTTTAATCCCCACTTCTGCCATTTGCTGGACGAGATCCAAAGCTTCCTCTGTAGATAATTCTTTGGTGCGTGGACTACCAGCACGGGAACCACAATGGCTACAGGCAAGATTGCATTTTAAAGTAATTTCCCAAACAGCATAACTGGTGCGGTAGTATGACATAAAAACCTCTGATAATATAGTTATTTTGATTATTTTGAATGGTCTATTAATTGCCAGATAATTGCTAGATATTTATGTAGGGTGCGTTAGCTATCGCATAACGCACCAAATTTTTACTTTGCTTATATCTTGATTCTTTGAATTCGCAAATATTCGCCAATGTAGATTATTAGTAATTCTCTACATCAATTCTAAATCGCTAATAGATGCCCCATACATTGCTTGATAGCACATCCACGGTTTACAAGGTTTTGGTTCCTCTTCTTTTGGCTTAGGATATTCTTCTATTATTGGATTCCAAATATCCCAAATAGGAGGAATCCCGTACATTGGTACAGCATCAATAATCGTTAATTTTGTCAAACCACCCACAGCACCTACTAATTCTTCTTCCGTGAGTTCGTGAAATTCACCTTGTTCTTTTAATTCTAATATTTGCAGGGCTGCGGTTTCAAATTCTTCCTTAGAAAAGTTATAGCCCCCATCTGCCATAACTTTTTTAACTTCGTCTCTTGTCTTGTTAGTTAATTCGGTGCGGAAGTTTTCATCTTTAACAATTTTCGTGAGAAACTCTTTCACTTTTCCCAAAATTTCTAGGGACATACCAGTATTACTCCTATTGCAAAACTGCAAAAATTGCAGCCCTAGCGGATGCAGAATTGCAATAAGTCCCCCTTAAAATTGCATTAAACTCTGCCAACTAAAGCTGACTTTTTCTATTGATGTCAAAACTCTACCAAAAACAATCAAATTGCAGGTGCCAAATCGGCAGGTTTTTATAGCTGATTTTTGATTCAACCACTTGATGCTTACTCTTGCAAAAGTGTCTTTTACAAGAGGAAGGCAACAGGCAACAGATTATAGCGGTTTTCACTTGGATAGAATACAGATGAACCTCACCCCCTTCCCCTCTCCTTACTATAGACACGGAGTGGCTTCCCGTAGGGTAGGAGAGGGGTGTCCGCACTCAGGGGGTGAGGTTCCCTCGTGTATTGGACTCAACTGAAAAGC